>PLAH01000039.1:0-2972 GCA_003134045.1 Gammaproteobacteria bacterium | reverse complement strand
CCAGGGCTACACACGTGCTACAATGGTAGGTACAAAGGGTCGCGAAGCCGCAAGGTGGAGCCAATCCCATAAAGCCTATCGTAGTCCGGATCGGAGTCTGCAACTCGACTCCGTGAAGTCGGAATCGCTAGTAATCGTAGATCAGCATTGCTACGGTGAATACGTTCCCGGGTCTTGTACACACCGCCCGTCACACCATGGGAGTTGATTGCACCAGAAGCACGTAGCCTAACCGCAAGGAGGGCGCGTACCACGGTGTGTTCAATGACTGGGGTGAAGTCGTAACAAGGTAGCCGTACGGGAACGTGCGGCTGGATCACCTCCTTTAAAGAGACAGCGCTAAAGAACATGCGGCGCGAGTCTCCATCACAAGTTACCTGTTCTAATGTTTAGTTGGTTGGTACCCTATCGAGGGCCTTTCCTCATAGGGACTGGCGACGCTGGCCCCCGGGTCTGTAGCTCAGTTGGTTAGAGCGCACCCCTGATAAGGGTGAGGTCGGAGGTTCAACTCCTCCCAGACCCACCATCAGACGCTGGGGGAGGATCGACTCGATGTAGCGGGCAAAAACCACGCTTTTTGCCCGCGGGCGACGAAGTGATGTCCGCTGAAGTCGTCTCGACGATTTCAGCCAATGGACAAGGGGCCATAGCTCAGCTGGGAGAGCGTCGCGTTTGCAACGCGAAGGTCGTCGGTTCGATCCCGACTGGCTCCACCAATCAACTACCTGGTTCCAACCAGGCACGGCGTGTCATGAGTCATGCAGGAAATATCCGCGCATGACTCATGGCATGCGAGTCATCGGACTCGTGTGTGCTCTTTAAAAATTCGGCAATTTGTTTTGACGCTCAAACGTAAGCGACTGCGCTTATGGTTTGAATGTCGCATTCGAGAACCAGTTGATTGAGTTTTTGTTATGACTCCAAATCGCTTGGGGTTATATGGTCAAGTGAATAAGCGCACATGGTGGATGCCTTGGCGACAGAAGGCGATGAAGGACGTGGTAGCCTGCGATAAGCTTCGGGGAGCCGGCAAATATGCTTCGATCCGAAGATTTCCGAATGGGGAAACCCACCGCTTCGGCGGTACCCTTGACTGAATACATAGGTTAAGGGAGCGAACCCGGTGAATTGAAACATCTCAGTAACCGGAGGAATAGAAATCAACCGAGATTCCGTCAGTAGTGGCGAGCGAAAGCGGAACAGCCCAGTGCTCATAATTGCGTAAGTCTTAGTGGAACAGTCTGGAAAGTCTGGCCATAGCGGGTGATAGCCCCGTACACGAAAAGGCAAGCGCATGGAGCACAAAGAGTAGGGCGGGACACGTGCAATCCTGCCTGAACATAGGGGGACCATCCTCTAAGGCTAAATACTCTCTGTCGACCGATAGTGAACAAGTACCGTGAGGGAAAGGCGAAAAGAACCCCGGAGAGGGGAGTGAAATAGAACCTGAAACCGTGTGCGTACAAGCAGTGGGAGCCCCGCAAGGGGTGACTGCGTACCTTTTGTATAATGGGTCAGCGAGTTACTTTCAGTGGCAAGGCTAACCGAATAGGGGAGCCGTAGGGAAACCGAGTCTTAATCGGGCGTTTCAGTCGCTGGGAGTAGACCCGAAGCCAGTCGATCTATCCATGTCCAGGGTGAAAGTAGGGTAACACCTACCGGAGGCCCGAACGAACCGCTGTTGCAATAGTGCGTCGATGAGGTGTGGATAGGAGTGAAAGGCTAATCAAGGCTGGCGATAGCTGGTTCTCCCCGAAAGCTATTTAGGTAGTGCCTCGTGTCATTCACCCTGGGGGGTAGAGCACTGTTTAGACTAGGGGAACATCCCGTTCTACCAAATCTATGCAAACTCCGAATACCCAGGAGTGTTATCACGGGAGACACACGGCGGGTGCTAACGTCCGTCGTGAAGAGGGAAATAACCCAGACCATCAGCTAAGGTCCCAAAGTTTTGGCTAAGTGGTAAACGATGTGGGAAGGCTAAAACAGCTAGGAGGTTGGCTTAGAAGCAGCCATCCTTTAAAGAAAGCGTAATAGCTCACTAGTCTAGTCGGCCTGCGCGGAAGATTTAACGGGGCTTAAGCCAAGCACCGAAGCTATGGGTTTGATTATCTTCGGATAGTCAAGCGGTAGGGGAGCGTTCTGTACGCCTGCGAAGGTGAACTGCGAGGTTTGCTGGAGGTATCAGAAGTGCGAATGCTGACATGAGTAACGTTAATGCGGGTGAAAAACCCGCACGCCGAAAACCCAAGGTTTCCTGAGCTATGTTAATCAGCTGAGGGTGAGTCGGATCCTAAGGCGAGACCGAAAGGTGTAGTCGATGGAAAGCAGGTTAATATTCCTGCACCGAGCATTACTGCGATGGGGTGACGGAGAAGGCTAAGCGATCCGGGGTTGGTTCCCGGTTCAAGGTCGTAGGGAGAGATTCCAGGTAAATCCGGAGTCTCGTTAATCCCGAGAAGTGAGTACGAGGTTTCTTCGGAGACCGAAGTCATTGATGCCACGCTTCCAGGAAAAGCCTCTAAGCTTCAGGTAATGATCGTCCGTACCGCAAACCGACACTGGTGGGTGAGAGGAAAACTCTAAGGCGCTTGAGAGAACTCGGGTTAAGGAACTCTGCAATTTGACACCGTAACTTCGGGAGAAGGTGTGCCTTTGATGGTGAGAGGATTTACTCCTCGAGCTGCTAAAGGTCTCAGATAATCGGGGGCTGCGACTGTTTACCAAAAACACAGGACTCTGCGAACACGAAAGTGGATGTATAGGGTCTGACGCCTGCCCGGTGCCGGAAGGTTAATTGATGGGGTCAGCCGCAAGGCGAAGCTCTTGATCGAAGCCCCGGTAAACGGCGGCCGTAACTATAGGCAAGCTTGGTAAACGAAGAGTCGAGTCGACGATGTAGAGTTCGGGCAAAAGTGATTAGGACAACTTCTTAAGTTGTAGTTACGTAAATAAACTTGGCTATATGCTGG
>PLAH01000052.1 GCA_003134045.1 Gammaproteobacteria bacterium | reverse complement strand
CGTACACCTGTTCGTCGCCGCCATATTGGCCGGTGAACGCGACCTGCGTGCCGTCCGGGGAGTACTTGCCGAACAACTCGAGGCCCGGGTTCGCGGTGAGCCGGATCGCCGTACCGCCCGCGGTGCTGGCGGTCCATAGATCGCCGGCGTAGCTGAACACGACCTTGTCGTGCCAGACATCGGGAAACCGCAGCAGCTTGGTGCCCGCCGCGGCCGCTGCGCCGGATATCCAGAGCAGAGCGACCGCGGCGAGCGTGCTGCGTTTGAGGCCGGGAACGTTCAACGGCTTCGGTAGCGATCGGTCGCGGAGACGAGTTCGTGAATGTTGCCGGGTTCGAAGGCCGAGTGTCCGGCATCGGGCACCATTCTGAAATCCGCTTCCGGCCAGACGCGGTGCAGATCCCAGGCGCTGGTGGCCGGACAGACGATGTCATAGCGCCCTTGCACGATGGTCGTCGGAATCCTGCGGATGCGCTCCACGTCGTCGAGCAGCTNNCGGTGCCGGTCAGACGCTGGTAGTAAGCATTGAGGTAATCGTCGCGCTCATCGAGCGGTATCACGTCGCGGTAGGCCTCCCAGTAATCCGGGAATATCTCCGACGCGCCGTGCTGATAGAGCCAGCGGATCTCCGAGTAGCGCAGCAGAAAAATGCCGCGCAGCACGATCTCGCTGACGCGTTCCGGGTGCGCCTCGGAGTAGGCGAGCGCCAGCGTGCTGCCCCACGAGCCGCCGAACACCAGCCAGCGCTNNGGCGCTGGGCCGGCTGCGGCCGCAGCCGCGCTGGTCGAATACGACGATGCGGTAATGCTGCGGATCGAAGAATTGGCGGGCTCGCCTGTCGGAGCCCGCACCGGGCCCGCCATGCAAAAATATGGCCGGTTTACCCGCCGGATTGCCGCTCTCCTCGTAGTAGATCTCATGCAGCTCCGAGACACGCAGGAAGCCCTGGCGATAGGGCTCGATCGCCGGATACAGTTCGCGGCGTTGTGGGGCGGTGGGCGCGTTGGCGGCGGCGCCGGGCGAGTAAACGGCGGCGCGCGACGATCTGGCCGCGGTGACCGAGGGCTTGGCGGTGCGCGCCGCTACACGGGTGGGTACGCGCGTCGCAGCGCGGGCCGCCAGCCGGGCCGCCACGCCCGACGTGCCGTGCGCCGCTGCGCCGCCGGCCGCTTTCCTTCTTGCCGCAGTCTTCTCGAGCTTGAGTCCCGCGCGTCGCGGCGCGGTACGCGGCTTGGACTGCGCGGCTTTCTTTTTCTTCATCGCCTATTCCTCTGTGTCTAGAAAACTCAAGCCCATCACACCGGGCGCTGCACCAAAGGTCCCAAGGGCCTTCCGCCGAGCAGGTGCAGGTGCAGGTGGTACACCTCCTGCCCGCTGTCCGGATTGCAGTTGATGATCAACCGATAGCCGCTCTTGGCGATTCCCTGCTGCCGCGCGATATCGCGCGCGACGATTACCATATGCCCAACCAGCGATTCGTCCTCGTCGTCGATGTCGTCCGTCGTCGGGATCACCTTGTTCGGCACGATCAATATATGTACGGGAGCAGCGGGTCGAATGTCCAGAAAAGCGATGACGCGCGGGTCGCGATACACGATGGTCGCGGGCACCTCGCCGGAGATGATTTTTTCGAAAAGCGTAGGCATTTCATGAGCCTCCGGTAATTTGACCGCTCCAGATTAGCAGGAACTCGGCGGCCGCATGGTTTCCGCCGCAGCCTTGAGACTTAGGCGACGGCGGCCTTGAGTCGGTGAATAGTAATGGGAACGATTCTCATATAGAATCACATTCATGGAAATGACTCATCCCAGCGGTACTCTCGGGCCGATCCCGGTCGACATGACCCAGTCGAGGGCCGCCGGGTCGGGCAGCGCCTCCGGATCGAACAACATGAGACTGGCGGACCTCGCCACCGGGGCAACGGCGCGAGTGGTGTCGGTCGCCGGCACCGATTCGACCGGTTCGCCGGAGCTGGGACGGCGCCTGGCGGAACTCGGGTTCCTGCCGGGAGAGAATCTGCGAATCGTGGCGCGCGGCCTCATGGGGCGCGAGCCCATTGCCATTCGTATCGGTACCGGAACGTTCGCGCTGCGACTTTTCGAGGCCGAGTGCATTCGCGTATCCCTGGAGCAGTCGCTGCGAGCCTAGATCCATGGAGGCTCTGCCCGGTGCCCTGAGTCCCCTGGTCGCATTGGTTGGCAACCCCAACTGCGGCAAAACGGCATTATTCAATGTCCTCACCGGCAGCCGTCAAAAGGTCGCGAATTACGCCGGCGTCACCGTGGAGCGCAAGGAAGGCTCTTTGACGACGCCGTCGGGCTTGCGAGTGCGCATTCTCGATTTGCCGGGTGCCTATAGCCTGGATCCGATGACGCCCGACGAACAGGTGACCGCCGATGTGCTGCTCGGCCGTCGCGCGGGCGAAACCTCGCCGGATTTCGTGGTGTGCGTGACCGATGCGACGAATTTGCGGCAGAACCTGCGCCTCGTGCTGAGTTTGAAGCGCTTGGGATTGCCCATGCTGATCGCGCTCAATATGACGGACATTGCGCGCCGCAGGGGCATCGTCATCGATGCTGCCCGGCTGGCCGGCGAGTTGGGCGTGCCGGTCGTGGAGACCGTGGGGGTCAAGGCATCCGGCGCCGGTGCGCTCATCAAGATGCTCGACGCCTTGAAGGTGCCGGCGGTTCGCCGGCAGCCGGGAGTGTGGCGTACGCCGAGCGCGGCGGACATTGCGCACGACCAGAGCGAGGTGCGCAGAATTCTGGGCGTGGTGGGCGGGGACCGGCTCGACGGCATCACCTTCAGCGACCGGGTCGATGCGGTCGTGTTGCACCCGGTGGCCGGCCCGTTGATCCTGGCGCTGATTCTGTTCCTGGTGTTCCAAGCGGTGTTTGCGTGGGCCCAGTTGCCGATGGATGCGATCAAGTCGGGCGTCGGTCTGTTCGGCGACTGGGTCGGCCGGGCACTGCCGGCCAGTCTGCTGAAGGATCTGTTGGTCAACGGCGTGTTGGCCGGCGTCGGCAGCGTGCTGGTTTTTCTGCCGCAGATCGTCATTTTGTTCTTCTTCATCCTGGTGCTCGAAGAGTCGGGCTATCTGCCGCGTGCGGCGTTCCTGCTCGATCGCGTCATGGGCAGCGTGGGCCTGTCCGGCCGGGCATTCATTCCCTTGCTGTCGAGTTTCGCCTGCGCCATTCCCGGCATCATGGCGACGCGCACCATCCAAAATCCGCGGGATCGACTGGCGACCATCATGATCGCGCCGCTCATGACCTGTTCGGCGCGCTTGCCCGTGTACGCACTCATCATCGGCGCCTTCATTCCGCAGCGTACCGTGTGGGGTGGCTTGCAGCTGCAGGGCATCGTGCTGTTCGTGCTGTATGTCGCAGGCGTCGTCAGCGCGATGGGGGTGGCCTATGTGCTCAAGCGCAGCGGTGCCGGGTCCAAGTTCCAATCGCTCCTGTTGGAGCTGCCCGCCTATCATTGGCCGAGCTTGCGCAGCTTGGGGATAGGTCTCTGGCAACGGGTCGAGATATTCTTGAGCCGCGTCGGCACCATCATTCTGGCGTTGATGGTGGTCTTGTGGGCACTGAGTTCCTTCCCGGCGCCGCCGCCCGGGGCGACCGGTCCCGCCATCCAGTACAGCGTCGCGGGCCACATCGGCGCGTGGCTGGCGGTGATTTTCGCGCCGATCGGTTTCAACTGGCAGATCTCGGTGGCGCTGGTTCCGGGGCTCGCGGCGCGCGAGGTGGCGGTGGGTGCGCTGGGGACCGTCTATGCGCTGTCGGCCACCGGGGCCGACATGAGCGGCGCGTTGACGCCGCTGATCGCCCACTCCTGGAGCCTGCCGACCGCACTGTCGCTGCTCGCGTGGTACGTGTTCGCGCCGCAATGCCTGTCGACGCTGGCCACGGTCAAGCGCGAGACCAATTCCTGGCGCTATCCCCTCATCATGGCGGCGTATTTGTTCGGTTTGGCCTATGCGGGATCGTGGCTCACCTATCGCGTCGCTTTGGCGCTGACCTCGTGACCGGAGGCGCGCATGAACGTCTTTCTCGATGACTTTCTGGTGGGCCTCGTGTTGCTGGCCGGCTTCGGCTACGCGGCCTATGCGCTGGGGCCCCGCAGCGTGCGTGCAGGTCTGTTGACGGCGATGTCTTGGCTGCTGCGCCGTGCGCCGGGAGTTCTCGGTCTCGGCGGCATCGCCGCGCGTCTGGCGAGCGCCGCGAGCCTCAAAGCGAAGGGCTGCTGTGGCGGGTGCGACAGCTGCGCCGCCGCGCCGCCGGCAACCGGCACGTCGGCCGCGGGCACCCCCACACCGTCCACATCGGCCGCGCCTGAGGTGCGAATTCCCGTGTCGACCATAGGCCAGCGCGCGCGCCGCTAGCTACCGATGAATTTCGGGACACGCTTGGCGCGAAACGCCTGCACCCCCTCCGCGAAATCTCGTGTGTCGCCCAGTTCGGATTGTGCAATGACCTCGAGCGCCAACTGTTCCGACAAGGTCTGCGCGGGCTGCCGATTGAATACGGTCTTGATGCGCTGGAAGGCTTGGGTAGGCCCGGTCGCAAAACGGCGTGCGATGGCCTCGGCCTCGTCCATCAGCGTTGCATCGTCGACGCAGGCCCAGATGAGTCCCCAGCGCGCGGCATCCGCGGCGGACAAGGTATCTCCCAGCAAGGTCAATCCCTTGGCCCGCGCGGTGCCGATCAGTCGCGGCAGGTAGAAGGTGCTTCCCAAGTCCGGCATGAGGCCGAGCTTGGGGGCGAACAGCTGCATGAATGCCGCCGAGTGCCCCGCGAGCACGATGTCGCCGACCAGGGCCAGGCTCATTCCGGCGCCCGCCGCGACGCCATTGACGGCCACGACCACCGGCACGCTCAAGTCGTACCAGGCGCCGACCATGGGATTGAAGTGAGTCGTCAGGCTCTCGCCGATGCTCTGCCCCAGGCTGCGCGCCGGGTCCTTGAAGAAATCATCGCGCGTGAGGTCGGCGCCCGAGCTGAAACCGCGGCCGGCGCCGGTGAGCAGTACGGCGCGAACTTGCGGGTCGGCGGCGATCGCGGCCGCCACGGCCCGCAGATCCTCGACCAGCTGCAGATTGAGCGCATTGAGCTTGTCGGGCCGGTTCAGCGTCACGTAGGCGACGTGGTCCCGCCGCTCGAATAACACAGTGTCGAGTTTCATGCCATGCCTCGATTCGTTCGTGGCCTCGAGGATATGCCACCAGGCGCTTGCAGTATAATGGCCCTGGTCCGCCGTTCACCGTCCGAGTCGACAACGTATGCCCATTCCGACGATTATTTGAGGCGCATGTGCGAATTCCATGCGCCTGAATTCCGATCAGCTCAAACAGGCCGTGGGACTAGGCTTGGCGGGCGTGTACCTGGTATCGGGCGATGAGCCGTTGCTCGTGGGCGAAGCCGCGGACGTGATACGTACTGCGGCGCGCGCGGCCGGTTACGCGGATCGCAGCGTATTCTTCATCGATCGTAGTTTCGCCTGGGACGAATTGCGTCAGTCGACCCAGTCTCTCTCGTTGTTCGCCGAGCGTCGCCTGTTCGAATTGCGCATGCCCAGCGGCAAGCCGGACAAAGGCGCCGCGACGCTGATCGACATCGCCACGCGCCCGCCGCCCGATGTCCTGTGCCTGATTGTGACCGACAAATTGGACAAGAAGACCAGCGATACACCCTGGGTGCGCGCGGTCGAGAAACAGGGCGTGTGGGTGCCGATCTGGCCGGTCGATACGGCGGCACTGCCGGCGTGGTTGCGCGCGCGCGCGAAAGCGCTGAACGTCGAGATGGAGCCTGAGGCGGCCCAGTTGATCGTGGCTCGAGTCGAAGGAAATCTGCTGGCCGCGAAGCAGGAACTCGAGAAGCTGGCGCTGCTTGCGAACGGCGGGCGCATCAGCGCCGACGTGGTGCGTCGATCGGTGGGTGACAGCGCTCGCTACGACGTTTTCCAGCTGAGCGAAGCCGCGGCTGCCGGGGATGGGGAACGGGCGCTGCGAATATTGCTCGGCCTGAAAAGCGAGGGCGTGGAACCGACGTTGATCTTGTGGGCGCTGATCCGCGAATTGCGCGGCTTGTGGCAGGCGCGGGAACGCAATCGATTGCGGTCCAACAGCCGTGGCGGAGGCTGGAATCAAGCGGCGACGCCGTCCGCGCAGGCGCTCGCCCGTGCCGGCAGGATGCCGCTCGCGTCGCTGCTGCGGCAGGCGCACCACACGGACCGCGTCATCAAGGGGCTGGCGGGCGGCGATGCGTGGACCACGATCACCGGTCTCGCCGCCGGCATGGCGGGCGCTTTGCAAGCCACTGCGGAATCAGGCAGGGTAGCGTCATGAATCCCATGGGCATTTTCGGCGGCACATTCGATCCGATCCACTACGCACATTTGCGCACCGCATTCGAGTTGCAGCAAGCATTGCGGCTCAAAGAGATACGTTTTCTGCCGGCGGGCAATCCGCCGCACCGCGATCGGCCGTTTGCGGACGCGAAGCTGCGGCTGAAGATGGTCGAGCTGGCGACGGCGGGCCAGCCCGGCTTCGTGGTCGACGATCGGGAAGTGCGCAAGGAGGGTCCGTCGTATTCCGTCGAAACCCTGGGTGAGTTGCGCCACGAATATCCGGACCGCAGCCTGTGCCTGATCGTGGGGATGGATGCTTTTCTGAGCCTGCCCAAGTGGTACCAGTGGCGCGAACTGCTGCAATTGGCCCACCTGGTGGTTGCACATCGCCCGGGATGGCGTGCACCGGGAATGGGTCCGCTCGGCGAGTTGCTGGTGGACCGTGGGACGGGACGCATCGGGGACCTGCACGAGCAGCGCGCCGGATGCATCTATATTCATGCTGTGACGCAGCTGGAAATCTCGTCGACGGAAGTTCGCCAATCGATCGCGATGGGGCGCGATCCACGCTTCCTCATGCCGGATCCAGTGCGTAAACTGATCTTGGAAGCGAACTGCTATTCAAAAACACGGACAACTTAGTGCCAATCAAGAAAAAATCGGGCCCGGTCAGGGCGAGAACGACGGCAAAGAAAGCGGGGGACGGCGGCGCGAACGCCGCCAAGGCAAAAGGTAGCGCCAAGGGCAGCGTGCCCGCCAAGCCGAAGGCGGCCAAAGCGCCGCTCGCGAGCGCCACGGCGGATAAGGCCAAAGCGGCCGCAGCGAGAACCGCCTCCCTCAAAAAAGTGGTGGTCAACGCGTTGGACGACATGAAAGCGTTGGAGGTCAAGGTGTTGGACGTGCGCGGCCTCACCGATGTGGCCGATACCATGGTCATCGCCAGCGGCACCTCTGACCGGCACGTGCGCTCGGTGGCAAAAAATGTGGTGGAACGAACCAAGGCGGCCGGGTTCCGCCCGCATGGGGTCGAAGGCCAACAGGACAGCGACTGGGTGCTCATCGATCTGAACGAGATGATCGTGCACGTCATGCTGCCGCGCGTGCGCGAATTCTACGGCCTCGAGAAGCTCTGGGATATGACTGCGACCAAGCGCGCCGCCCGCGCCTGAGCAGGAATGAAGTGTCGGCTGGTCGCTGCCGGTACCCGACTGCCCGACTGGGTTAATGAGGGGTTTCGCGAGTATCAGAAGCGCTTGCGCACTCCCCTGGTGCTGGAGCTCGTCGAGATCCCGGTCGCCACGCGCCGCGCGGGCGAGAACCCGCAGCGGGCCATCGCCCGCGAGGGGGATAACATGCTCGCCGCGCTGGGGCGGGAGGATTATGTCGTGGCCCTGGAAGTCGCCGCGAAGTCCATGACGACCAGCCAGCTGAGCGCGTGGCTTGCGCAGCGCCTGCGCGAAGCGCAGCCGCTTGCCCTGCTCATCGGCGGACCCGACGGATTGGCGGAGTCGTGCCGGGCGCGCGCCAATCAGAGCTGGTCGCTCTCGCCGCTGACGCTGCCGCACGGCTTGGTGCGGGTGGTGCTCGCCGAACAGATCTACCGGGCCATGAGCATGCTCGCCGGACACCCCTATCACCGCGCTTAAGGCGCCCCAGGTTCGGTATCCTGGCGGCATGCCCTCACAATTCGTCTACCTGGCCTCGGGGTCCCCTCGTCGGCGCGAACTGCTCACCCAGATCGGCGTACCCTTTCAGGTGCTCGAGGCACCCATCGATGAAACCGTCGCGGCCGGGGAAGCGCCCGAGGCCTACGTCCTGCGGGTGGCCGAAGCCAAAGCCGCCGCGGGGTGGGGCGCGGCGCGAGCCGCGCCGGCACCGGTGCTGGCCGCCGACACGGCAGTCATCTTGGATGGTGAAATTCTGTTGAAGCCCCGCGACCGCGAGGATGGCGAACGGATGCTGCTGGCGCTTGCCGGCCGCACGCACCAGGTGCTGACGGCGGTGTCGTTGGCGCTGCCGAACGGGGTTGAGTCGCGCGTCTGCCGCAGCGAGGTCGCCCTGCGCCCGGTCAGCGCCGCGGAGGCGCGCAGCTACTGGGACACCGGCGAGCCTCACGACAAGGCGGGCGCATACGCCGTCCAGGGCCGCGCTGCCGTCTTCATCGCGCGCTTGAGCGGCAGCTATTCGGGCGTGATGGGCCTGCCGCTGTTTGAAACCGCCGAGCTGCTCGAGCTTGCCGGTGTGCCGCGATGGCGTTGAAACCGCGATGAGCACCGAGATTCTCATCAACGCGAGCCTGCACGAGGCGCGCGCGGCGGTGGTGGAGAACGGCGTGCTGCAGGAAGTATTTCTCGAGCGGGCCAGCCGCCGCGGCCTCATCAGCAATATCTACAAGGGACGCGTCTCGCGCGTGCTGCCGGGCATGCAGGCAGCGTTCATCGAAATCGGCATGGAGCGGACGGCGTTTCTGCACGCTTCGGACATTTTCGATCCCCGCTATGCCGGGACCGGAATCGAACAGCCCCGAACCGAGAACATTCGTACTCTGGTCTCGGAAGGCAACGAGATCCTGGTGCAAGTGGTCAAGGATCCCCTGGGCAGCAAGGGAGCGAGGCTCACCACCTACATCACCCTGCCGTCGCGGTATCTGGTCTACATGCCGCAGAGCCGCGGCGTGGGGGTGTCGGCACGTATCGAAAATGAAGCCGAGCGCGAGCGCTTGCGCGCCGCGGTTCTGTCGGGCCTGCACGCCGACGAAGATGCGGGATATATCGTCCGTACGGCGGCGGAGGACGCGTCCGCGGATGCGTTGCTTGCCGACATGAAGTATCTGCGCAAGCTTTGGCAGTTCGTGCGTCACAAGGGCTTGCGCACGCAACCCGGTAATCTGGTGCACGCCGATCTGCCGCTGCATCTGCGCGTCCTGCGGGATCTGCTGCGGCCGGACGTGGATCGGGTGCTGATCGATCAGGCGAGCGCGCATCGAGAAATGCAGGAGTTCGCGAGCACGTTCATGCCGGATGCGCTGCAGCGCCTCGAACTCTACGGCGCGGCGCGTCCGGTGTTCGAACTGCATCATGTCGAGGAGGAAATCCAGAGAGCGCTGGATCGAAAGGTCTCGCTCAAATCGGGCGGGTACGTGATCATCGACCAGACCGAGGCGATGACGACCGTGGACGTGAACACGGGGGCGTTCGTGGGCCACCGAAATCTGGAAGAGACCATCTTTCGAACCAATCTCGAAGCGGCGGTCACCATGGCGAGGCAACTGCGCTTGCGCAATCTCGGCGGCATTATCATCATCGATTTCATCGACATGGAGGAGCCGGAGCATCGGCGGCAGGTGATCCAAGCCTTGGAAAGCGCCCTGAGCGACGACCACGTGAAGACCAATATTTCGTCCGTATCGCCGCTCGGCCTGGTCGAAATGACGCGCAAGCGGACGCGCGAAAGTTTGGAACATCTGCTCTGCCAAGCTTGTCCCACTTGTGAAGGACGGGGTTTCGTAAAGACGGCGGAAACAGTTTGCTACGAGGTGTTTCGTGAAATTGTGCGGCAGTCACGCCAGTTCGAGTCTCAACAACTGATGGTGCTCGCGCACCAGGACGTGATCGAGCGCCTTCTCGACGAGGAATCCTCGGCTCTCGGTGAGTTGGAATTGATGACGGGGAAACCGATCCGCCTGCAAACCGAAGCGCTCTACGCCGTCGATCAGTACGACGTCGTGCTGATGTAAATGGTGCTGCGCAAGGTCGGACAAGTCCTGCTCTTGTGCCTTGCGGGGCTCCTGGGATCGGTTCTCCTTTTGATGCTGGCCGTCAAGCTCGCGCTCGACCGTGCGCCGCAGTACCAGGCCGAGATCAAGGAGTGGGTTCACGGCCGCATCGGCTATCACATCGCGTTCGCGCAAGTATCGCCGGCATTCCGCTGGTACGGTCCGGAACTGTATTTCGATCAGCTCGAGCTGCGCTCGAAGGATGACCAGAGGATCCTGGCGCGCGCGGCCGGCGGGCGCATCGGCGCGGACGTGTGGCAGCTGCTTCGCAGCGGCAAATTGTTCGCCGGCCGCATTGAACTCGACGCGCCGAATATCTTCATCGAGCGCATCGCTCCCGATACATTCTCGCTGGCCTCGGAAATCGAGCTGGGCGGCGGCAACGCATCGATGCCGGGGCTGCGGCTCGACGACTTGCCGGCGGGTACGCTCGCCATCCGGCGCGGCGTCGTCACGATCAAGAATTGGAACGCCGGCCTGTCCAGCCTCGAACTGCGCGACGTCGATCTGAATTTGCGGCGGGGCAATGCCGGCGCCAAGCTCGTGATCGATGCGCGGTTGCCGGCCGTGCTGGGCGGGAGCGTTTACATCAACGGTTCGGCACGCGGGCTTGGGCGCCTGGACAGCCTGAACTGGACCTTGCTGGCTCGGGCGCGCGACCTCGTTTTCCCCGGATGGCGGCAACTCATGCCGGAGTACCTGAGCAGGCTTGCGGCCGGCACGGGAGGCTTCGAAGCGGCTGCGCGCGGCAAAGGCGGCGACCTCGAGCGCGCGGACCTCGATTTCGGTGCGGCCAACGTGGTCACGCAGCTGGCCGACGAACCCCCCGTCACGTTCGACCAGATCACCGGCGCGTTCAGCGTCGCGCACGCCGGCGATCGTTGGACGTTGTTGGGCCGCCGCGTCCGGGCGTCGCGCGCCGGACGCCGCGACCCGGATTCGGAGTTCGACGCGAGCTGGCGCGCCGGGGATTCAGGGTTGCTCGAGCTGCGGGTGCGCGCCAGCTATTTGCGCGCCGAGACTTTGTTGCCGCTGGGCGGTTTCCTTCCGCAAAAGGACTTGCGCGAGCGGCTGCAGGAAGTTGCGCCGACCGGCGAGTGGATGGATACCCATGTGGATCTGCGGCGGGCCGGCGCAGGCGACCCGTGGAAGCTCGAGGTGCAGGCGCGTTTTCGCGGTGTCGGATTCGCCCCCGCCGGTCGTGCGCCCGGTCTGCGAGGGTTGAACGGCACGCTGGCCGGGAACGAGAGCGGCGGACGAGTCGATATCGAGACGCCGAAGGCCGTGTTCACATGGCCGGCGGAGCTTTCGCAGCCGGTCGATGTGCAGCGTTTCAAGACCACGCTGTTCTGGAAGAGGACGCCGGACGAATTTCTGGTCGCGACTCCGTCGATCGAGGTGAGCACGCGCGATGCGACGCTGAGCGGCCGGATGGCGTGGCATCAGCCGTCGGACGGCGATTCGCCCGTGCTGACGCTGGCCGCTGCGGTGGACAACGGCAATGTGGCGAATGTGCGGCTGTACCTGCCGCGCTCGCGGATCGCGCCGGCGGCGCTCACGTGGTTGAATCGTGCGTTCCCCGTGGGTCATCTGTCGCACGCCGATGTGGTCATCCAGGGTCCCATACGGCATTTTCCGTTTCGCGACGGCAGCGGCTCGTTCCTCGCGCGCGCGCGCATCGATGGATTGACGTTGGACTACAAGGAGGGCTGGCCGCGCGCGGAGAATCTCGCCTTGATGGCCGAATTTCGCAATGAAGGATTGAACGTGCTGCTGCAGGGCGGCCGCATCGGCAATCTCTCGATGGACAAGGGCACCGCGCGTTTCGTCGATTTCAAGACCGCGGAATTGCAGGTTCACGTGGCCGCGAGCGGCGATGCGGCGGACGCGCTCGGCTACTTGCGCGCGACCCCGCTGGATGGATTGGCGGAGCATGCCTTCTCCGCGGTCGAGGCCAAGGGCCCGATGCAGGCGGATGTGGATCTCTTTTTGCCCTTCAAAGAATTCGATCGCCGGCACACATTGGTACAAGCGCACCTGCACGGCGTGTCGCTCAATCGGCCGGGCTCGCAGCTGGCCGCCACGGAGCTCACCGGCGATGCGGAGGTCGATGGGGCGCAAGTGTCGCGTGCCGATGTGCGCGGCAAAGTATTGGGCGGTTCCTTTCTGATGCAGGCGCGCGCGCCGCGCAATCGTCCGGTAACCCGCACCATCCTGACGTTCAACGGCACCCTGAGCGGCGATGCGCTGCACGCGGCCTTGTCGCTGCCGGCGAGCATACCGATCGACGGGAGCACCGATTGGCATGGTGTGCTGCGCATGTCGCCGGAACCCTCCCGTGAGCGTTCGCTGCGCGTCAACGGCAGTCTCGCGGGCCTGGCCCTGACACTACCCGATCCCTTGTCGAAGCCGATCGGCACGGCGATGCCGTCGTTCGTCGAGGTTCAATGGCCGGCCGGCGGCGGGGCCCAAGTGCAGGTGGCGCTGGGCTCCGTGCTGCGCGGCCGCGCCACGCTGGGTTCGGACGCCGGTGGACCGACGCTGGGACGCGTGGCCGTCATGTTCGGCTCGGGCTCGTCCGGGGAACCGACCCTCAGCGATTCGCAAGTGGTCAATACCGGCGGTGCGATCGATCGGTTGGATCTGGCCGGCTGGCTCAAGCTCTATACGCCCGACCAGAACGCCAAGCCGCTGGCGAATTTTCTGCGCACCGCGAAATTCGACGTGGCGCAGATCGATTACCTGGGGCTGTCGTTTTCCCAAGTCTCGTTGGATTTGGCGGTGAACGAGGCGGGCTGGCGCGTGGGCGTCGGCGGCCCCAACGTGGTCGGCAGCATCTCGCTGCCGAGCGCGGGCGATTCGAGCGAGCCGTTGCAGCTGGAGTTCCAGCGGCTCAAATTCGCGCATGGACCGGCGCCGCAGCCCGGCAAGGACGAAAAGCCCGCGGGCGAGCAAGCCGCGGCCAATCCGCGCGGTATTCCGGCCATCGAGTTTCACGCCGCCGAATTGATCTGGGACGACCGCCAGTTCGGCGACGTGCGCGCGACACTCACGAAACTGGACGACGGCATCAGCCTCAAGGAGCTCCGGGTGACGGCCGCCAGTTTCTCGGCGACG
>PLAH01000123.1:224-57882 GCA_003134045.1 Gammaproteobacteria bacterium | reverse complement strand
CCGCCGATCACATTCTCGGCAAGGGGATGCTGGCGCCCGAGAACGCGCCGTTCTACGCCGCGAGCAATTGGCGCACCGCGCAGCGCTGACACGGTGAATCATGAGAACGGCCACACCGCGAGGCCGTGGACGGCATTGCGCACGTCCATGGAGAGCGTGTGTTGCGCCACGCGCTGTCCCGTGCGCAGGTCGTAAACCGAGATCGTGGAAGGCGACGAGCCGCCGGCGACCAGGCCGTCGCCCAGCGCGCACAGACCGCGCGCGAATCCCGGGCGTGCGACGGTCGACGAATAGCGGTGGGCGTTGACGATATCCCCGGGCGCGAAGTCCGGAACGGCGAACGCCGTCGTCGCGCCGCTGCGGCGGTAACAGACTCGATCGGCCGCCGTGTCGTTGTAGAGCACGCCGCCGTTCAAGAGCTGCGCATTGTGAGTGCCTTCAGGCAGCGGCGCCGCCAGACTCAAGCCATTGCCGTCGGTGTATAGCAGACCCGGCGTGTACAGGCCGCTGAACCACATGCCGGTGGCCGATGCGGTGACCGAGTTGATGTGAAATCGATGGCTCGGGCCGGGGCCGCCGGATGTCGGATCGAAGCCGCGCAAGTTCAGGGCGTCGCCCGTCGCGCTCAAATGCCAGCCGCCGACGAAACGTTTCTTCTTCAGGTCGAAGGACAGCACGCTGTCGACGCCGGTGGCCGTCAGGAATACCAGGTCGTTGACCACGCTGATCTCATGGCAGTGCTGCAGGTAGGGATTCGTGAACGACTCCAGCACGCGAAAGTCCCGGTCGAGCACCAGCAGCGCCGCATTGGCCGCCACCAATATGCACTCTCCGTAGAAGGCGATGCCGCGCAGACCGCGGTCGCCGCCGCGGCCGGCGATGTCGATGCCGGTGGAATTCCAATCCAGTTTGAGTTCGACCAAGCTGCGATCGAGATCGATGCGATACAGGCCGCCATGGCTTTCGCCGAGCTGCGTTCCGCGGATCACCGAGGAGGCCAGGAGGGTGGGCAGCCTGCCCGTGGCGGCGCTCAACCCGGATCGGGCGCGTAGTCGAAAATAAGATGGATACGCGGCGTCTCGCCGCGATTCGTGACGCTGTGCGGCATCTTGTTGTTCAGCTCGAAGGCTTGGTTGGGCGCAGTCGCGATGCGCTCCGTGCCCACGATGAACTCGACCTCGGGGTTGGTCAGCAGCGGCACGTGAATGCGGTGCGCGATCGAGAACGACGGATGTTTGTCCCAATGCGGATCGATTCGGCACTGTGGCAGCAGCCGCGCCAGCACCACGCGCAGCACCATGCCGCCCGGGGCGTAGTGCCTGCCCACGATGCTTTCCATGATGGGCATGGTGACATCGCCGAACGCATCCCAGCCCTTGGTATGGGTGACTTGAACTTCCGGCCAGCCGCTGAAGAACACCAGGATGATGGATTGCGTTTCGGCATGCACTTCGTAGTCTTCCTGGCGCCGGGGATCGGCGTACCAAGCGCTCTCCTCGACCGCCCGCACCCGCGCGATGAGTTTCGCGCTGTCGACGTAGCCCAACGAGCGGATGGGGGCATCAATCTGCACGGGGGCGGGCTCGCTTCATGGCGAAATTTTACAAAATCGCGAGTGCCCTGTCTGCATGGGGCCGGTATCTCGACGCCAGCAGGCCCGTGGCCTCGGCGAGATCGATGTCCGCGACGAGCAGCCCTTCCTTGCCGTAGGGCTGATAGTCGAGCAGCGTACCGTCGGGTCGCACCACCGCCGACGTCGTGGGCGATCCCTCGCTGGAGCAGTTGACCGTGGCGACAAAACAGGTGTTCTCCGCGGCGCGGCAGAGGATCGACTTTTCGTGGAACGAATTCTCCGGATCGGCATAGCGTTCGGGGCGGTAACCGTGGGGCTCAGCCTCGGTGAAGTGGGGATGGAATACCAGGTGCGCGCCCCTCATCGCCGCCCAGCGAACCGTCTCGGGATAACGGAATCCCTCATGGCAGATCGCGATACCGAATGTCAGGGGACCCGCCCGGAAGAGACGGCGCTCGATACCCGGCAGGTACATCGCCTCCTCCGACGGGTCTAGCTGAACTTTGTCTTGGAATCCGGCAATGGTGCCGTCGCGATTGACCACGAGCGCCGAGATCCGGAAGCCTCCATCCACGATGCGATCCGTGCCCATCACGACGCCCACCTGCGCCTTCGCGGCGGCCGCGGCAACGTCCGACCATGCGCGTTCCAGAAATTGTCGATCGGGTGGCGCAACCGGCTTGCCCGCCGCTCGATAGCCGGGGATGTAGCATTCGGGAAAGCAAATCAAATCCGCGCTTTCGAGCGATGCCCGATGGATGGCGTCGGCGGCAAGTTCCACCGATTGCTCGGCGCTGGGCGGAAACCGGATGTTAGCGAGCGCGATTCGGACCGTAGACATGGCGGAGTAACCTCGATCATCAAAGCTCGCGTTCGCGAATTGGCTATGAGTCTGCCATCGTCGATCACTCGAATCCAATGGCGTTTTTGGCTCGGCCCTCCCATGTTTCTCCGAACGTTCCTGAGCTGTGTCATCCAGGCGGGAGTACCCGATACGGTGCGGCAGCTTCGACCGGTGCTCGTGGCCGGCGCGCGCGGCGCGGAGGGGTAGCGCCGGTCAGTTCCTCTGCGGCGGCGACTAACCGCCGGTCAAGCGCCCGAGCGCGGGTAGAACTCCGCCGCGATCTCGCTCAAAATTCCGGTGACGTAGCCGGCGAACGAGCGCCAAACCTCTAAGTGGAATGTGTCCTCGTCCGTGCGCCACAGCACGATGTCCGCCTTGGCGAGTACGGTGCGAGTGCACATGCCGATCGGAAACTCGCCAATGTCGAGATCGAGCGGGCAGGCGCCGTTCAAAATGGCGGCCGCGTGGGGGCCGCTCACCTCGAGTGCAAATTGCCGATGGCTGATATCCACCAGCGAATGCGGCAGGGTGCCAAGGGCGCGTTCGAGCGCTGCGGCGAGTTCGGCCGCGGCATGGGCGTCGTCCGGCGGGCTGCCGGCAGATGCGCTAGCGGCACCTGTTGCACCGGGTGCCGCCCCCGGCGCGCCGGCCGCAAAATCCAGCAACAGGTATTCGTCCGGACCCAGCCAGAGGGTCGCACGTGTCGAGTGGGCATGCGCTCGACAGGCTTCCTCTGAGAACTCCCCCCCCCAAACAGCCGCCGCGGCGGCGCGCGCCCCGGCATCGCCATAAAAGGAGAAGCGCGTGGCGGGGGGCAGCGGCTTGAGCCATGCGGTATTCGCGATTGCCGGTGCGCGACGTGCGGCCATCTCAACCATTGATGCGGCCTCCGGTCGGGTCGTAGAAAATCGGCGAGGTGACTTCCACTTCGAGCTCGCCCTCCGGCATGGGCACGTACAGCGTCTGTCCGAGCTTGGCGCGGCCGCCGGCCACCAATGCCAGCGCGATGGAATATCCCAACACACTGCTGGCATACGCCGAGGTCACATGCCCGATGAGTTCCATCGGCGGCTGCTGTCCGCGTTTGGCCGCGACCTGGGCGCCTTCTTCGAGCACGACGCCGGGGCTGCGCGTGCGCAACCCCACCAGCTGTTTGCGGTTCGCGGTTTTCATCGACGCGCGCTCCAAGGAGCGCTTGCCCACGAAGTCGGCTTTGGTCTTGCCGATCGCCCACGTCAAGCCCGCATCGTCCGGCGTCACGGTGCCGTCCGTGTCCTGGCCCACGATGATGTAGCCCTTCTCGGCGCGCAGCACGTGCATGGTCTCGGTGCCGTATTGCACCATGCCGTGGGGCTGGCCCGCCGCGTAGATCGCTTCCCAGACGGCGGCGCCGAAGTCCGCCGGCACGTTGACCTCGAAGCCGAGTTCGCCCGAGAAGCTCACGCGGAACAGCAACATCGGAATGCCGCGGATCGTGCCGCGGCCCACGCTCATGTGCGGCATGGCCGCGGCGCCGATGTCGATGCCCTCGACCAGCGATTCGAGCACGCTGCGCGCACGCGGCCCTTGGACGGCAATCACCGCCCACTGTTCGGTGGTGGAGGTGAGCCACACCTTGAGTTCCGGCCACTCGGTCTGGCGGTAATCCTCCATCATGGCGAGCACCCGCGGTGCGCCGCCCGTGGTGGTGGTCACGTGGAACCGATCGGTCGCGGTGCGCGCCACGACGCCATCGTCATAGATGAACCCATCGTCGCGGCATAGAATGCCGTAGCGCGAACGTCCCACGCCGAGATTGGTCCAGCTGTTGATATACAGCCGATTCATGAACTCGGCGGCGTCGGCGCCGACCACTTCGATCTTGCCCAGCGTCGATGCGTCGAAAATGCCGCAGGCGTTGCGCACCGCCAGACACTCCCGCGCCACCGCCGCATGCATGTCCTCGCCGGCGCGGGGGAAGTACCGCGCGCGCTTCCACAGCCCGACGTTTTCGAACACGGCGCCCCTGGCAGCCGCCCACTCGTGCGTGGGCGTGATACGCACCGGGTCGAACAGGTCGCCGCGCGAGATCCCGGCGAAGCTGCCGAACGTGACCGGCGTGTACGGCATGCGGAACGTAGTGAGTCCCACCTTCGGCAGCGCCACCTCGAGCTTCTGCGCCACGATCGCCATCGCATTGAGATTCGACGTCTTGCCTTGATCGGTGGCCATGCCGGTGGTGGTATAGCGCTTGACGTGCTCGATGGACTGGAAACCCTCGCGAGTCGCGAGCGCGAGATCCCTAGTGGTCACGTCGTGCTGCCAATCGACGAAGGATTTATCCTTGGGCGGTGTGCTCGGCAGCGGCAGGGCGCCGAGATAGGCATCGTTGCTGCGCAGTACTGCCTCGACCACGAACTTGCGCGGCGTATGCAGCGGCTGCGGCGCCGCGGCGACACCTGCCGCCCAGCCGTCCACCAACGCGTCCTCGAGATCGTAGATGCCGCGGCAGGCGCCGGCAGAGCGTTCGTTCTCCGCCGATCGGCCCGGCACGAAACTCTTGAGGGTCTCGCTCCAGTCGAGCTTGCCGCGCGACTGCGAAAACAAATGCACGCTCGGTGTGAAGCCGCCCGACATCAGCACCACATCGCAGTTGAGGCGCTGCGTCGCGCGCACCGTGCCATCCTGCGCATGGCCCAACGAGATGCGGCTGACGCGCAGGTCCCCATCGGTGCCGAGCACGGTGGATGCGGGCAGCACATCGATGCCGGCACGCCGCGCCGCTTCCGGCAACGCCCCCGTGACCGTCGCTCTCACATCGGCAATGGCGGCGACCACGACCCCGGCCGCGTGCAGATCCAGAGCCCCCTGGTAGGCGCCGTCCGCGGCCGTCACGATGACCGCGCGGCTGCCCACTCGCACGCCGTAGCGATTCAGATAAGTCTGTCCGGCGCCCGCCAGCAGTATCCCCGGGCGGTCGTTGCCCGGGAACACCAGCGGGCGCTCGATGGCGCCCGCCGCCAGCACCACCGCGCGCGCCCGAACCTGCCACAGACGCTCGCGCGGTTGGTCCAGCGCAGGCTCCCGGAGGTGTTCGGTCAGGCGCTCGTTCAGGCCGATCAGGTTGTGCGGGAAATAGCCGAACGCCGTCGCGCGCGGGAGCAGGGTGACCCGCGGATTCTGGCGCAGCACGGCGACAGAACGCTCGACCCAGGAGAGCGCCGGCTCGCCGTCGATGCTCGCCGCGCCATCGCCCAGCAAGCTGCCGCCGAATTCCGCTTGCTCGTCGCATAGCAACACGCGTGCGCCGGCCTCGGCGGCCGCCAGCGCCGCGGCGATTCCCGCAGGTCCCGCGCCCACCACCAGCACGTCGCAGTGTGCGTAGCGCTGCGCATAGCGATCCGGATCGGGCAGGGTGGGTGCGTCGCCCAGCCCCGCCGCGCGCCGAATCACCGGTTCGTACAGGCTCTTCCAGGCTTTTTTCGGCCACATGAAGGTCTTGTAGTAGAAGCCCGCCGGAAAGAACGCCGACAGCAAATCATTCACGCGCCCGACATCGTGGTGCAGACTCGGCCAGCGATTCTGGCTGATGGCCTCGAGGCCATCATAGAGTTCGACCTGGGTGGCGCGCAGGTTCGGCGTGACGCGTGCCGCATCGCGCCTGACCGTCACCAAGGCGTTGGGCTCCTCCGAACCCGCCGCCAGGATGCCGCGGGGACGGTGGTACTTGAACGAGCGCCCGACCAGGTGCACACCGTTGGCCAATAGGCCGGACGCCAGGGTGTCGCCGGCGAAGCCCTGGTAGGTTTTCCCATCGAACGTAAATCGCAGCGGCTTCGTGCGGTCGATGCGTCCGCCGCTCGCGGTACGCCCGCTCACGTCGAACTCCGCGGCGGCGGTGCCGGTGGCGTCAACCCGGGAAGGGCCGGCGGCGGCTGGCCCGACTCGTAGGTGGCGAGGAAATGGTCCGTGGTCGTGTCGCGCACGGCATTGAAGAAGCGTCCGCAGCCGCGCGCATGCCGCCAGCGCTCGGCGTAGATGCCCTTGGTGTTGGTACGCATGTAGAGAAAATCGGTCCAGGTTTGGTCGTCGAGTTCGGCCGGCTTTGCCGGGCGCACCAGATGCGCCTGGCCGCCGTAGGTGAACTCGAGTTCAGGGCGTTTCCCGCAATAAGGGCAGACGATGAGCAGCATGTGAACTCAGTGGGCCACGGCAGCCGCCGCGGCCTCGTCGATCAGGAAACCGTCGCGGAAGCGCTCGATGGTGAACGGCGCGTTGATCGGGTGCGGTTCGTCGTGGGCAATGGTGTGCGCAAAGACGTGCGCCGAGCCGGGCGTCGCCTTGAAGCCGCCGGTGCCCCAGCCGCAATTGACGTACAGTCCCTTCACCGGCGTTTTGGCGATGATGGGCGAGCGGTCGGGCGTCACGTCGACGATGCCGCCCCAATTGCGCATCATGCGCATGCGCCGAAAGTTCGGAAACAGTTCGCAGATGGCATCGAGCGTATGCGTGTTGATGTGCAATGCGCCGCGCTGCGTATACGACGTATACGCGTCGGTGCCCGCACCGATCACGAGTTCGCCCTTGTCCGATTGACTGATATACGCATGAATGGTGTTCGACATGACCACGCACGGGAAAATGGGTTTCACCGGCTCCGATACCAACGCCTGCAGCGGATAGCTCTCGAGCGGCAGCTGCACGCCCGCGAGCGCCAGCACCACGCTGGTATTGCCGGCCGCCGAGACCCCGATCTT
The DNA here is from genome assembly GCA_003134045.1 of Gammaproteobacteria bacterium. GTDB lineage: Bacteria > Pseudomonadota > Gammaproteobacteria > Steroidobacterales > Steroidobacteraceae > Bog-1198. The sequence goes on along the minus strand of PLAH01000123.1, from coordinate 50,729 downwards.
GCGGGTGCGGATGACGCCGCGAGTCGTCTGCAGCCCCGTCACCGCGCCGCCGGCATCGCGATCGATGCCCGTCACTTCGCAGTTCTCGATGATGTCCACGCCCAGCTCATCGGCCGCGCGCGCAAAGCCCCAGGCCACGGCATCGTGCCGGGCCGTGCCGCCGCGCCGCTGCAGCGCCGCGCCCAGTACCGGATACCGGATGTTCTGCGAGATATTGAGCAACGGGCAGAACTCCTTGGCCTCAACCGGTTCGAGCCACTCGTTGTCGACGCCGTTGCAGCGATTCGCATGCACGTGGCGCTTGGATACCTGGATGTCGTGCACCGTGTGCGCCAGCATCATGACGCCGCGCGGCGAGAACATGACGTTGTAGTTCAGGTCCTGCGATAGATTTTCCCACAACTTGAGCGAGTGGTCGTAGAGAGCCGCACTTTCGTCGAACAGATAATTCGAGCGGATGATGGTCGTGTTGCGCCCGGTGTTGCCGCCGCCGATCCAGCCCTTCTCCAGCACCGCGATGTTGGTGAGCCCGTGCTGCTTCGCCAGATAATAAGCCGCGCCCAGGCCATGGCCGCCGCCGCCGACGATGACCGCATCGTAGGCGGCTTTAAGCTCGGGCTTGCGCCATTGCTTCTGCCAGCCCAGATGGCCCGACAAGCCGCGCCGGATCAGCGCCAATGCCGAAAATGATTGCCTGCTCATGACGTATGCGCGGCGACCTTCAGGCCCGAAGCTCTTTGTTTTCCGGATCGTACGGCGAGTCTACGAGAATCGTGGCCTTCTTGCGTTCGCCCAGGATTTCGATTTGCAGCTCGCCGCCCACGGCCGCGAATTCCGGTTTGACGTAGCCTAGCCCCAGACTCTTGCCCAGTGCGTGGCCGTAATACCCGGCCGTCGCGCGGCCGACGAGGTTGCCCGTGGCATCGAACAAGGGTTCGTTGCCCAATGCATCGGCATCCGTGACCCCGTGCACTTCGAACGTGACGAAGCGGTGCGGCACGCCGTCCTTCAGTTGCTTCTCGAGCGCCTCCTTGCCGATGAAGGCGCCCTTGTTCAAGCGCACGAAACGATCGAGTCCCGACTCGTAGGGCGTGTAGTCGGGGCTCAAATCCGAACCCCACATGCGATAGGACTTCTCCAAGCGCAGCGATTCCATGGCCCGCATGCCCACCATGCCGATCTTGAATGCCTCGCCGGCGGCGAAGATCGCATCGAACAGGTGATGCGCGTACTCGATCGGGAAGTGCAATTCCCAGCCCAGGGAGCCTACGAAGTTGACGCGCAGCAGGTACACGTCGACCGCCAGGCCCACTTCGGCCACCTGGCCCGTGAGCCACGGGAAGGCCGCATTGTCCAGCGGCGTGTCGGTCAACTTGGCCAGCACATCGCGCGAACGCGGCCCTGCCAGCACGAATACGCCGCGGCTGGTGGTGGTGTTGCGCAAGCTCACGCCGCCGGCCGGGTTTCCCGCCGCGTCGGGGACGGTCGGCAACATCTGCTGCAGATAATCGGCGTCGTAGCGTTCCGCGGCGCCCGCACTCACCACGTAGAAATGGTTATCCGCGATCTTCGTGATCGTGAATTCCGAGCGGATTCCGCCGCGGCGCGTCAGCGCGTGGCACAGCGCGATGCGGCCGATCTTGGTCGGCACCTTGTTTGCGACCAGGCTGTCGAGCCACGCTTCGGCACCCGGGCCGGTGACCTCGTGCTTGGTGAACGGCGACAGGTCGATCACGCCGACATCCTTGCGCATGCGCAAGGCCTCGACGCCGACATGCTCGAAATAATTCGAGCGGCGGAAGCTCCACTTGTCCTTCGCTTCCACGCCCGGCGGGGCGAACCAATTGGCCCGCTCCCAGCCGTAGCGCTGACCGAACACCGCGCCCATGCGCGCGAGCTTGTCATACACCGGACTGGTCTTGGCCGGGCGTGCATCGGGGCGCTCTTCATCCGGATAATGGATGACGAACACGTTGCGATACGTCTCCTCGTTCTTCTGCACCACGTAGCGCTTGCTGGTGTAGGGACCGTAGCGGCGCGGGTCGGTGGCCATCATGTCGATGCCCGGCTCGCCTTCGACGATCCATTCCGCGAGCTGCCAGCCGGAGCCGCCGGCGGCCGTGATGCCGAAGCTGTGGCCTTCGTTCAACCACAGGTTCCGGGCGCCCCAGGCGGGGCCGACCAGCGGACTGCCGTCCGGTGTGTACGCAATGGGTCCGTTGACGATATCTTTGATGCCGCAGTTCGCGAGCGACGGCACGCGCCGCTGTGCAGCTTCGATGTGCGGCAGCAAGCGCTCCAGATCGCCTTCGAACAAGCTCTTGCCAAACCAATCCGGCACGCCGTCGGCGAAGCGGGCGGGGGCGCCGGCCTCGTAGGGCCCGAGGATCCAGCCCATGCGCTCTTCGCGCAGGTAGTACGACTGGTCCGACTCGCGCAGTACCGCGAGTTCCCGGCCGCCATTCTGGCGATAGGCTTTGAGTTCCGGCGACTCGTCGTACACGATGTACTGGTGTTCGACCGGAATGGAGGGCACGTTGATGCCGAACATCCGGCCGGTCTGGCGCGCATAGTTGCCGGTGGCGCAGACCACATGTTCGGCGACGATGTCGCCCTTGTTGGTGGTCAAATGCCATTCGCCCGACGGCGTGCGTTTGACGGCCGTGACTTCGGTCTGCTCGTAGATCTCGGCGCCGCGGGTGCGCGCGCCCTTGCGCAGCGCCATGGTCAGATCGGCGGGCGCAATGTGCCCGTCGTCGGGATGATAGAGCGCGCCCACGATGTTGGGGGTATCGCCGCCGTTGCCGATCTCGGCCAGGGGCCACAGCTCATGGACTTCCCTGGGGCCGATGAGCTGAAACGGCACGCCGATGGTGTTCGCGGTACCGCAATACTTCTGGTATTCGTCCATGCGATCCCGGTTCGTGGCCAGGCGCAGGTTGCCGGTCACGTGGAAACTCACGTCCTGGCCGGTCTCCGCCGGCAGCCGCTTGTACAGGTCCACGGAGTACTTGTGCAGTTGCCCGACCGTGTAGCTCATGTTGAACAGCGGCAACAGGCCGGCGGCATGCCAGGTCGAGCCTGCGGTCAACTCAGCGCGTTCCAGCAGGACCACGTCCGACCAACCCTTCAACGCCAGGTGATACAGCGTGCTGACGCCGACCACGCCACCGCCAATGACTACCACGCGGGCATGAGTTTTCATGAAAGGGTCTCCCAACGCAAATGCGCCCCGCAGTGTAACCAGCGGCCGGGTTAATACGTGGCTAATTGCGACAATCCCTTATGGAAATGCGCCATGAATGGCATAATGGGCCGCCGGATAAGCGGCTTTGCCGAGTCGGAGGCCCCTTGGATTCGCCCCTCGCGCTGCGTAAGTGCAAGTACGCGTTTCTCACCTTACCGAATTATTCGCTGATTGCCGTGGCAAATGCGCTCGAGCCGCTGCGGATGGCGAATCGCCTGGTCGGTCGGGAGGTGTACGGGTGGTCGGTCATCAGCCTCGACGGCCGGGCCGCCGAGGCCAGCAGCGGCCTGACCCTGTCGCCGACGGGTGCCCTCCATAAGCTCGGCGCGGTCGACATCCTCTTCGTCTGCGGCGGCATCAACGTGCGCGAGGCCGTCTCTCCCGGATTGCTCTCGGCATTGCGCCGGCTCGCCGATCGGCGGGTGCCGCTCGGGGCGCTATGCACCGGCGGCTACGCGCTGGCCCGCGCCGGGCTGCTGGACAACTTTCGCGCCACGATTCATTGGGAAAATCTCTCGGCGCTGCGTGAAGAATTTCCGCGTGTGCGCATCAGCGATCAGTTGTTCACCATCGATCGCGACCGGTTCACCTGTTCGGGCGGCACGGCGCCGCTCGACCTGATGCTCAATCTCATTGAGATGAAGCTCGGGCCCCGCATCTCGCAGCTGGTGTCCGAACAGTTCATCGTGGATCGGGTGCGCAAGGGCACCGACCGCCAATACGTTCCGCTGCGCGCGCAAGTCGGCATCTCGCATCGCGGCCTGATCCGGGTGGCGCAGCTGATGGAGGAGAACATCGAGAAGCCGCTGTCCTTGGAGAAAATCGCGAAGGCGACCGGGCTGTCGCGCCGTCAGATCGAGCGTCTGTTCAAACGCGACCTCAATTGCGTGCCAAAACGCTACTACTTGGAAATGCGCCTGCGCCGGGCGCGCGAACTGTTGCTGCAGACCGCCATGCCCATCATGGACATTACCGCCGCCTGCGGCTTTCAATCGCCGCCGCATTTTTCGAAGTGCTACCGCAATCAATTCGGGCATCCGCCGAGCGCCGAGCGCAAAATCGGCGCTCATGATGCGCCGGCCGATCCGACTCGAAGCGCCGCACTGCGGGCGGCGCTGACGGCTTGACGGCCGTGCGATTCAGATTGAACGATCGTGCAATTCTGAATTTCCCCCAGCCTTCGTTCAGGAGCCGCCATGGATGACCAGTCGCAAGCGAGTCTGCGCAATGCCTATGGGCAGGCGTTGGCGGCGTTGCGCGCTGGGCGCGCCGCGACCGCTGAGCGGCAATTGCGGGCGATTCAGGAGGTGGCGCCGGGCGAGATCAACAGCCTGCGGTTGCTCGGCGCCGCGCTGCTCGCCCAGGACCAAGTGCCGCAGGCCATACCCGTGCTCGAACGAGCGGTGGCCGCCGCACCTGCGTTCGCGCAGGCCCGCGTCGACCTGGCGCGGTCCTACCGAGCCGCCGGGCGCCTCGAGGCGGCACGCGATGAGCTGCGCCGGGTCGTGGCCGCCGCGCCCGGGCTCGACAGCGCCTGGCTCGCCTACGGCGACGTACTGGTGGATCTCGGGAAATACCCGGATGCGAAATTCGCCTACGAGCGTGCTCGACTCACCGATCCCTATTGCCGCCGCATCGAGGAGGCGAGTGCGGCGCTCGTCGCCGAGGACCGCAAGACCGCCGAGATCATTTTTCGCGCGATTCTCGAGGTGGACGCCGGTCACGTGGCGGCGCTATGCGGTCTCGCGGCAGTGTCGCTCACCGTCAGCCGCGGCGGCGATGCGCTGCGCCTGCTGCGGCACGCCCTCAAACAGTCGGCGCACCTGCCGCTGGCCTGGCGCGGCCTGTGCCAGACTTACGTCGATCTTGGGCGCCTCTCCGAGGCCGAAGCAGCGGTGCGCCATCTTCTGAAAACCGAGCCCGAGAATCCGAAGAACTGGGTGTTGCTGGGAACGGTGTACACGCGCCTCATGCGCCAGCCCGATGCGCTGGCGGCCTTCGAGGAGGCCGCGCGGCTGAACCCCAAGGAAGTGCGGCTGCGTCTTTCCATCGGTCATCTGCACAAAACGCTCGGCCGCCGTCGCGAGTGCGAGGAGGCTTACCGCGCATGCCTCGATCTCGATCCGAGTTTCGGCGAGGCCTACTGGAGCCTCGCCGACCTCAAGAACTATGTATTCAGCGATGCCGAGGTCGCGGCCATGCAGGCGCTGCTGCAAGGTGAGGACGGCGAGGACGTTGACCAGGCGCAATTGCACTTTGCGCTCGGCCGCGCCTTCGAGCACCAGAAGCAGTACGCGCGGGCCTTCGATCACTACGCGATCGGCAATGCGCGGCGGCGCAAGACCGTTCCGTTCGACATCGAGGTATTCGAAGACAAGACCCGGCGTGTCCGGGAGCATTTTGATGCCGCCTTTTTTGCCGGGCGCGCTCATGCAGGCTGCATCGACACGGCCGCTATTTTCGTCGTGGGACTGCCGCGCTCCGGTTCCACTCTGGTCGAGCAGATTCTGGCCAGCCACTCGCGCGTCGAAGGCACGTTCGAACTGCCGAACGTGCTGGCCATCGTCAGAGAGTTCGATCATCGCAATCCAGAGCACGACGGCTACCCCGAGAACCTGAGCGCCGTGCCGCTCGAGCAGTTCGCCGCACTCGGCCGCCGCTATCTCGATGAGACGGCCCCGATCCGCACCGGGCGGCCGCACTTCATCGACAAAATGCCGAATAATTTCAGTCACGTGGGCCTGATCCATAGCATGCTGCCGCACGCCACTGTGATCGACGTACGGCGCCATCCGATGGACGCCTGCTTCAGCACCTACAAACAGAACTTCGCAGAAGGACAGTCCTTCAGCTACGATCTTCTCGACCTGGCACGTTACTACCGTTGTTATCTCATGCCTCATGGACCACTGGGACAGAGTCCTGCCGGGCAAGGTGCTGCATTTGCAATACGAGAATCTGGTGCGCGATCCGGAGGCGAACATCCGCCGCCTGCTGACGCACTGCGGGCTCGATTTCGAGCGCGGTTGCCTGGCATTCCACGAGACTCGGCGCCCGGTTCGCACCGCGAGTGCCGAGCAGGTGCGCCAACCGCTGTATGCCTCGGGTGTCGGGTACTGGAGGAACTTCGAGTCACAGCTCGAGCCGTTGCGGCTTGCGCTTGGCGACTGCCTGGAACGCTTCGCGGCCGGCTGAGCATGGAATCGGCCGCGCGCAAAGGTGCGCGCCGGCGTTCGTACGCACCGGAGATGGCACGCCGGCCCGCCGCAGTTGTGCCCGCTGTGCGTCTATTGAACACTCGATCAGCTCGACCCACTTAAATCATTGACAGGCTGCGCCTTGGCAAGACATGATCGGGATGGAGCGCATGCCTTGGCATGCAGGGACGTATTAAATAATAGGGGATGATGCGATGCGCAGAATTGCGGCACGTTCCGCGGCCGAGTCCTCATGCCGTCAAGCGCTCGCCACGCCCGCCATGTCGCGCTCCAGGCTCGCTCTCGCGATCGCGGCGACGTTGTCGAGTTCCGCGGCCATGCACGTGGCGCCGGCATCGGCGGTGGAAGCCCCCGGCGATGTCACCTTGGAAGAGGTCGTGGTCACCGCCCGCAAGCGCACCGAAAACCTGCAGGACGTACCGGTCAGCATCGACGTCTTTACGAGCAAGGACCTTCAGAATCTCGCCATCTCGCAATTCGAAGACTACGCGAGCCGCACTCCGTCCATTTCGTTCGTGAGCGCCGGTCCCGGTACGCAGACGTTCGTGATGCGCGGCGTATCCGACGGCAGCAACCCGAGCTACGCCAACACCGCCTCCACCGCCTTCCTGCTCGACGACATGTCGATGAATTACTACGGCACCACGCCCGACCTTCATCTGTACGACATTGCGCAAATCGAAGTGCTCAACGGTCCGCAGGGGACGACGTTCGGCGCCGGCGCCATGGCCGGCGCGTTGCGTTTCATCACCAACAAGCCCGACCCCAAGGCGTTCAGCGCCGGCATCGACGTCGACGGCGGCAAGGTCGAGTCCGGCAGCCACAACGGCACGGTGGAGGGGTTCATCAACATCCCCCTCATCGCCGACTGGACGGCGCTGCGTATTTCCGCGTTCAGCGACTACCACGGCGGATACATCAACAATCTGAACACCACCCGCAATTGGGTGAACGGCACGGTGTCGAACAATTCGCAGTGGTCGGGGAAGAACTACAACGTGGAGAAGGTGACGGGCGCCCGGATCGCCCTCGGTCAAGTCATTGCGGACGGCTGGAAAGCCTCGTTGACCTACAGCTACCAGCGCGAACTCACGCACGGCGCGTGGGACCAGGATCCGACCATCGGCGGCGCGGTCGATGCCGGCGGCAACCTGGTCAACGGCCCGGTACGCTCTCTCGGTTCCCACAACGTGGATCGCTTTGGCCCGGAATCCAAGCAGTTCTACACGAAGACCTTGGATTTCCATCTGGAGGGCGACGTGGGCATCGGTGATCTGGTCTACGCGAGCACGTACTGGGCGCAAGATGATCGAACGGTGAACGAGTACTCGGAGTACATGCAGTACGTCAACACGGGTACGCTCAACGCGACGGCCCGCCAGGCGTTCGATTGCCTGACGGACCCGATCAACGGGGGGGCTTCAGCGGCTGCAAGGTACCCACCCTGTCCTACGACTACATTCAACATGTCGATCGCTGGTCGAACGAGCTGCGCCTGCAATCGAAGGAGGGCGGTCCTTTCCACTGGCTGGTCGGCACCTACTGGGAGAAGACGCGCGACATCTACAGCGACTACTTTCACATGCCGGGACTGCAGACCGCGGGGCAGCAGTGGCAGGCGTACGCCTCCTATTACGGACAAACAGGGCTGCCTCCGCAGCCCGACGATTGGTACAGCTACCAGGCGCGCACCGATTATCTGCAAACGACGGAATTCGCCAATCTTGGCTATGACATCACCCCCCGTCTGCATGTCGAGGCGGGGACAGTGCACTTTCACTCGAGTTTCAACACCAGCCAGTACGGGGGATTTTGGTTCTCACCGGAGTATGTGACCGAAGCGCCGGGCTCCTCCCACAAATGGAACAGCAAGGCCGTGGTCAGTTACAAGGTGTTGGACGGGCTGCTGGTGTATGCCAATGCCGCGCAAGGGTTCCGCGACGGCGGTGTCAACGGCGGCCTTCCAACCCCGTGCACCAAGAACGGGGCTCCGGCGCAATTCACGCCGGATACCCTCACCAACTACGAGATCGGCTGGAAGTCCACGATGCTCGACAAGCGTTTGATCGTCGACGGCGCCCTCTACTACATGCCGTGGAAGAACCTGCAGTCGCTGATATTCGACCCGGCCATCTGCGCCTCGGGCAGCTTCAACGCCAATATCGGCGATGCCCGGGTCTATGGCATGGAGACCGACGTGAAGTATCAGGCGACACAGGCGTTGAGCATGGAATTCTCGGGCAGCTACAACGACTCACGGGTCTCCACCGACCACTACTACAACGCGAACTTTCAGGTGGCACCCGGCGAACGCCTGCCCTACGTCCCTTATTTCAGCTGGGCTGCGAACGCGCGCTATGAAGCCCCGATCAAGGATGCGCTTCACGGCTACGTGCAGTACGACATCTCGCACAAGGGGGACATGTGGAACACCCTGCAGGCGGACGGCTCGAATGGCCTGCCGCACGTCCTGCAGCCGGGCTATTCCATCATGAATCTGCGTTTTGGGTTCAGTCAGGTCGACTCCCATTGGATGACGGAACTCTACATCACCAACCTCGCGAACAAGAATGCGGTGATCTACACCAACGAGGGCAACTTCGACCTGCGCCAGACGGTGAGCGAGCCACGGGTGTTCGGGGCAAGGCTATCTTATCGATTCGGCGGCAAGGGTGAATAGTTTGCGAGCCGGGAGCAGAGGACCAATGAGCGTGTTCTACAAATCCATCGCGGGACTGTTGCTGTCGTCATGCGCGGTTCATGCGCTTGCCGCCGGTACCCCGGCGCGCCACACGTTGACGCCCGAGGATTTCTACGGCGTTCAGGACGTGAGCGATCCGCAGGTCTCCCCGGACGGCGCGTGGGTCGCCTACGTGCTCACCACGAACGATCGCGACACCGACGAAGCGCGCAGCGCCATCTGGATGGTGAGTTGGGACGGGAAGCAGCGGTTGCCGCTGACCGGCGCGGCGGACGGCACCGAAAAGCCCCGCTGGAGTCCCGACGGCCGCTATCTCGCGTTCCTTAACGTGGCGGAGGATTCGGAGAACGGCCGGCTGAGGCTGCTCGACCGGCGCGGCGGCGCTGCACGGCCACTGACCATGAACGGCGACGTGAGCGATTACGCTTGGTCGCCGGATGGGAAACGCCTGGCGGTCGTGATGCAGCACGACGAGGTTGCGCCGGCCGCGGCCACCGCTGCTCCGGCGGCCAACGACCCCGCGAAAGTCGCGGGCGCCGCGGGTGCTGCCGCCCCTTCGAACGCCGCGAACGGTGGTGCCGCCGCGGCGGCGAATGGCGCGAAGAAATCCCCGAAACCCATCGTCATCGATGACCTGCACTTCAAAGAGGATCACGAAGGCTATTTGGGGGCCGGCCAAGGCCGTCATTTGTTCATTTACGATGTGGACAGCGGCCGCACCGACGCCCTCACGGCCGATGCCGCGTTCAACGAACAGTTGCCGGCGTGGTCGCCGGACGGCAGCCGAATCGCCTTCGTCAGAACGCACGAGAAAGGAACCGATCCGGACGGCCGGGAGGACATCGAACTCATCGATGCCCGGATCGGTGCGCTGCCGCACGCCCTGGTGCGTCCGTCTGCACCCAACACGCAGAAGATCGCCTGGAGTCCGGACGGAGGCCTGATCGCGTATTTTGAGGGCATCGAGCCCAAGTTCAATGCATATGCCCAAGATCGGTTGTTCGTCGTGGCCGCGGCCGGCGGCACGCCCCGCGCGCTCACCGACAAGCTCGATCGCGCGGTCATGTCATACGCCTTCAGCAGTGCCGCGGCGATCGCCATCACCGTCGAGGATGACGGCACGGAATACCTTGCGCGAGTGGATCTCGCCAGCGGTGCGATTACGCGTGAGGGGCGGCCAGGCCCGTTCGTCGTGTCCTCGGTGTCCTCGAGCGCCGGTCATACGGCGCTGCTGCAATCCACCGATGCGGCGCTGGCCGAAGTCTATGCACTCGAGGGCGGCGAGCTTCGCAAGCTCACCGGGCACAACGACGCGTTCTTGGGCGAGGTCAAGCTCGGCAGCGTGGAGGACATTCGCTTCCGCAGCACGGGCGGCACGGAGGTTCACGGCCTGATCGTCAAGCCGCCCGGGTTCGAGGCGGGCAAGAAATATCCGACGGTGCTGTGGATCCACGGCGGACCCAACGGGCAGGACGAACACTCCCTGGCTCTCGATGGCTACCAATTCGAGCCGCAAATGTTCGCCGCCAAAGGCTTCATCGTGCTCCGCGTCAATTATCGCGGCGGCAGCGGCCGCGGATCGGCGTACGCCAAGGCCATCGCGGCCGACTGGGGCCACAAGGAAGTCGAGGATCTACTCGCCGGCGTGGACTATCTGGTCGCCCAAGGAATTGCCGACAAGGATCGGCTCGCGGTCGGCGGCTGGAGCTACGGTGGCATACTGACCGACTACACCATCGCGAGCGACCGGCGCTTCAAAGCGGCGATCAGCGGGGCGGGCAGCGGCAACCAGCTGTCGACCTACGGGACCGATCAATACATTCTGCAATACAACAACGAATTGGCGCCGCCGTGGAAAGACACCGCCCTCTGGCTCAAGGTGTCCTACCCGTTCTTCCACGCGGACCGCATTCATACGCCCACGCTGTTCATGGGCGGCACGAAGGATTTCAATGTGCCGGTCAGCGGCGGCGAGCAGATGTACCAGGCGCTGCGCACCTTGGGGGTGCCGGCGCGGCTCGTCATCTACCCGGACCAGCACCATGTCTTCACGCGTCCGAGCTTCGTCAAGGATCTTGCCGAGCAGATGTCGGGGTGGTTGGATCGCTACGTGCCGCAGCAGTAGTACCCTCGGCACGGCGAATCTGACCGGTTGCGGGGGTATAGCGCCGACCCGCCGGTGTTCGAACCGGTCAACATCACGTTGCCACGATTTACGGTGCCAGGGTTTGGGCTAGGACTTTCGTGTGGGCGACGGTGCCGGAAATGCGCGCGAGAGCCGCCTCGCTGCCTTCGAGCCAGCGCACGGTCACCCGGCCAGTCGTGCCATCGTTCGCTGACAATCGAAGTGTCGCGCGCACGACTCCCTCCCGGGCGGCAGGCCGGTCGATGGTGCCGCTGACCGCCAGATCGTCGACCCAGCGCACGCGGTCCAAGGTCAGGTGAATGGCGTTGCCGTCGCGCACGATGTGGTAAGTTCCGCCTCGCAGTCCGTAACCCTCCCCGGAGGCGTTGCTGGGCACTCGCGCGAGAAGGTCGCCCTCGGTGAGTACCGCGGCAGCGATCATTCGCAATTGCGCACGATTCGCCTGGTTGCCTGGCTCGCCCTTGGCGGGGTCGAGTTCTTCGGCGCGGCGTGCGAAACGCGGTACCAGCCGCAGCGGCGGCACCTGCGATGCGCAGGATGTGTCACCGACCGTTGCGGTCCTCATGAATGCCCGCACGATGCCTGCCGCGCAGGCGCTGCGCGCATGCGGCAGGGCGTTGACGTGAAAACTGTTGGCGATGCGCACCTGGACCCCGTGCTTGAAGGCCGCGGCCACGGCGGCGCCATCCGCCATGGTGGTCATGTTGTCGAGATCCCCCGAAATAATGAGTGCGGGAATGTCCGGATACACGGCGTCGACGCCCACGGGTGAGGCCGGCTGGCCGGGCGGCGCGACCGGCCAGCCCACGCATTGATCCAGGAAACTATAGTCGAGCGGCATGGCCCGGTATTCATCGATGGTGAACGGCGCGTACGTGTCCGGAAAGGCGCGCTTGCGCTCGGCCACCGCGCGATCTCGATCTTCGATGCGCTCCGCAGGAGTCAGGCGCATGTCGAATATCTGCGCAGGATCATGGCACATGACCGCGGCGGCCAAGCCCGCGCTCCACTTGGTCGGATCGGCGGTCGGATCGCGCGAGTCCACGGCCGAGGCGGTTTCCGCCATCAAGCGCAGCAGTGGAACGTCGTCGTGTAGAGCGAACGCCCGGGCCGCGGCGTCGACCTCGCGCGCGGTGGTGAGCGTGGGCGCGCTGCCATACATGACGATGGCGAGTTGCGTGGCATCGGCGCGAAAAGTCAGCTCCTTGCCGTCGACATCGTGGGCGTGCGCCGTGAACGGAGCGGCCCGCAGCCGCTCGAGAGCCGGCATGACATGGTCGATCGACGAGCCGGGCAGGGCGGCGCACGGCGCCGAGCGCTCGCAGGCGGTGTTGAACTTGGCGCGCATGGCCGGCGCGTACGTCGGATACCACGCGTAGTCCGAACCGTTCATGGGGTAAGCGCCATCCAGGACGATGGAGCGTAGTGCGTCGGGATGTCGTAGCGCAAACACCTGCTCGAAATACGTGCCGTACGAATCGCCGTACAGATCGATTTTGCGGACGCGGAGCGCTTCCAGGACCGCCGCCAGGTCGTCGGCGGCGTACGCGGTGCTGTAGAGCGAGACGCGCGGCCCCAACGACTCGCCGCACGCGGCGACCGATTCGACCGTCCATCGATCGCCCGTCTGCAATGCAGGACAATCGACGGCGCCGGATCGGCCCGTGCCGCGATTGTCCATAATCACGACGTCGTGATCCTTCATCAAGGGCTCGAATAACGTCAGATATTCATCGCGGGACTCGGTGGCCGGATAGCCCGGTCCGCCTTCGGTGGCCACCAGCGTGCCTAAGGACTTGCCCCGACCCGCATGCGGATAGAATTCGAAGAGGACGGACAGCGTGCCGGGAACCGCGCCGGTGGGATCGAGAACTCGCTCGATGCGGCCACAGAATGCCTTGGCCTCGCCGCACGCGTGCAGGTCCACCGACCCCACCCGCAGCCGGCGGTCCGCCGCCCGGGTCGAGGTATCCGGCCAAGGATTGACGTGCCCCGGGGACGCCGTGGGAAATGCCGCGGCGCCCAAGCCGAGCAGGCCCAAACCAAGCATCTGCCATTTGAGAATTCCATCGGTTCGCCGCGCCGCCATAGTCTCGTGATTCCTTCGAATTGAGGGCGGCCGCAATAAACGCGCTTGAGATCCGCTGTCGTTTATATTGTCGAAAACGTCGCTTCGGAGCAATGGGCGGAGCACGATTGTTGCTATCTTATAAGCATCTGAAAACCAGGTGAAAACCAGGAACACGTTATGAACGCTCGACCCGTTTTGACTGCCCGCGAGGAGATGTTGGCGCGCCTGCGCAACCGCAAGCCCGCCACTGCGTTGGAGCGGGATTTCTACACCAGCCCCGACGACTTCCAGGTCGATCTCGACTTGATCTGGTATCGCGACTGGCTGTTCGTCGGTCACGACTGCGAAGTGCCGACCACCGGCAGTTATCTGACGGTACAGATCGGCGAGTATCCGGTAATCGTCGTGCGCGACCGCGATGGTGGGTTGCGTGCGTTTCACAATTCGTGCCGGCACCGAGGTTCCCGTATATGTTCGGATGAGCACGGTAGCTCCGCCCGGCTGGTGTGCCCCTATCACCAGTGGACTTATGCTCTCGACGGCCGCTTGATCGCCGCCCGCGACATGGGCAGCACCTTCGACAAAACCAAGTACGGCCTGAAGCCGGTGCATTGTGCGAGCGTGGGTGGTTACATTTTCGTTTGCGTCGCCAGAGTCGCGCCGGACTTCGAGCCCGTGCGCAAGCAGCTCGACCCGTATTTCCTGCCGCACAAGCTGCACGAAACCAAAGTGGCGTTCGAAATCACCATCGTGGAGAACGCGAACTGGAAACTCGTCTGGGAGAACAATCGCGAGTGCTACCACTGCGCGGCCAATCATCCTGAGCTGATTCGCACCTTTCCGGAAGATCCCACCATCACGGGCGTGGACGGCGGCTTCAGCAATCCGCGCATCGCCGCCAAGTGGGCGCACTGGGAATCCATCGGCTTACCGAGCAAATTTCAAATCTCCGCCGACGGTCAGTATCGCACCACCCGCTATCCGTTGATCGAGGGCATGACTTGTTACACCATGGACGGCCAGGCGGCCGTGAGCCGGCCATTGACCGACACGATCACCGAGCGCGACATCGGCACCTTGTTGCTGTTCCATTTCCCGACGACGTGGAATCACATCATGGCCGACCATGCCACGACGTTTCGAATGCTGCCGTTGACGGCGACCACGACCCAGCTGACGACCAAATGGCTGGTGCACAAGGATGCCGTCGAAGGCGTCGACTACGACGTCAAACGGCTCACCGAAGTCTGGCTGGCGACCAACGACGAGGACCGCCGCGTCTGCCAGGAAAATCAAATTGGCGTGAATTCGCCCGCCTATGATCCCGCGCCGTATTCGCCGGTGCATGAGGACGGGGTCACGCAATTCGTGGACTGGTACTGCACGCATCTCGAGGAGCGGCTGCTCGAGGACATGAACGGCGCCTGAGGAGACCGCCCCGGGCGCCGCCTTGGGGCGCTCAATACGGCGAAGGCCGCGACTAGAACGGTCGATCCCCGATGATGGTGGCGCGATTCATGACGCGCCGGGCGGGCCGATAGTCGTCCGTGGCGTAGTGTTGCGTAACGCGATTGTCCCAAAACGCCACGTCGCCCAATCGCCAGCGCCACCTGACCACGAACTCAGGCTTGGTCGCGTGGGCATACAGGAACGTGAGCAGCGCGCGGCTCTCGGGTCCGGTCAGTTCGTTGATGTGGGTGGTGAACCCGTCTTGCACGAACAGCCCCTTGCGGCCGGACACGGGGTGCGTGCGAATCACGGGATGCGACACCGGCGGGTTGTCGCGCTTCGCCTTTTCCAGCCGCTCCTGCGCTTGCGCCGTCATCGCGAACCGTTCGGCGGGAAAGGATTGGGCGATGTTGTGCGTGGCCGTCAGTCCTTGCAGGAATTGCTGCATCGGCGCCGACAACGCTTCGAACGCGGCGATCGAGCTCGCCCACAAGGTATCGCCGCCGTGCTGCGGCAACATGCGTGCGACCAGCACGCCGCCCATCGGAGGTGCTGCGGTGAAGGTCACGTCGGTATGCCAGATCGCATTGTCCTGGAGGTCGACGAGGTCGGTGTCGAGCACGATCACTTCGGGGGCCTCGGCGTGACTGGGATAGATCGGGTGGATGTGCAGTTCGCCGAAGCGCGACGCGAAGTCGCGATGCTGTGCGGGGGTCACTACTTGGTCCCGGAAGAACAGCACGTGATGATCGACCAGCGCTCGATCGATGGCGTCGACAGCGGCGTCGCTCAGCGGCTCGCCGATTTGAATGCCTTCGACGACGGCGCCGATGGTGGGGGTGAGGCGAGTCACGGAGAGAGTCATGATAATCGTCCTGTAAACGCGGCCGTCACCGAGCTTAGACCTTCAGCAGTCGTTGGCGGTATCCGTTAGCGATGCGGATTTGCCATTCTACGACATATATGTCGTTCCGCGACGACTGTTCCCAGGGACTTAGTGACGTTCCGACGTGCTGCTGGGGGCGCCCCCTCCGGTCGTCCCTACGGCCTTCAGAAACGGCACTGCCGCCAGTGCGACGACGGCGGCCAACATGACATACCAAGCGGGCGCGAACAGCGCGCCGGTCGAGCGCTGCGTGAACCAGGTCAGGATGCTCGGCGCGAATCCGCCGAAGACCAGGAACGTCTCGAGCAGGGCGGCTGCCGGATCGCGACCGGCGGGGAAGAAATTACCGGCGAGGTAGCCGGCGAACAGCGCGTAGACGGTGAAGTCGTACCACTCCAGCAGGTTGCCGATGGAGATCGCAACGATGCCGCGCGTGCGGGTCAAAGAATCGGATGGATGGGGCTGAATACCGGCACGAACAAGTAGCGCCTGGTCAGTGCCCCGTAACCGCTGTAGACGAAGTTCCCGTTGCTGCGCAAGAGCTCGGCGCGGTTGTCGCGGTAGTACCGAGGAATGTCATACCACGCCATGGTGGGTTTCAAGTGATGCACGACGTGCAAGTTGTTATACAAGTACAACAGGCCGAACACGACGTTCGATTCCACCGCCGCGGTGCGCTTCTGCGAGTCCTCGGCCGCGCGATGTTCGGTGAACGCGCGCAACAGACCGAGACTCAAGCCGGGGTAGGCGACGAGCAGGCAATACTGCCACCATGGGAACTTGCACACGCCCGAGATGAACCAGAACAACAAACCCACGGCGACCACGTGCACACCCCAGTGCGGCAGATGGCTGTAATCGCCGCGGCGCACGCGCCCCGTTTCGCGCGTGACCATGATCCACAGCCGCAGCGCCGGTCCGATCAGCAAGCGGCCCGCCATGGTCTGATTGAACGTCAGAAGCGCACGCCGTAGCCGGCTCATGCGTTCCCAGTCCGCCGGCAATACGTAGTACGACTCGGTATCGACGCCGGGTATGGTCAGGTGCACGTCGCGATGATGGGTGCTGTGACTCTTGCGATACATCGGATACGGGAACCAGAGCCCCAACGGCGGAAATACCACGGCGAAGCGCAGCCACGCGGGCACGCCGCGAAAGGCGTGGATGGCCTCGTGCTGCAAGGAGAAGTGCCAGGCCAAGAGGTACGCGCCCACCGGCATGATGACCCACCACGGCAGAACCGCGTTGTACCAGATCAGGGCAAACCACAGGGAATACAGCACCAGCGCCACCAGCCAGGTGGGGCCGTCGAATTGCAGGAATTTCTGTCGGAGGAATGCCATGATCGTGCTCGTATTTACTCTACCGGTAAAACCGCCGTCGCGGCTAGTATCTCGGCACCGTGATGTCGACCTGTCCAAACCGCTGCGGCCCCGCAACCGGTCAAATTCGATGTCCGACATTCACAGAACGAACGCGGGATCCACGACCTTGGCCAGCGGGTGGAGCGCCCAATAGCGAGCCGCCACCTCGAACCGCTCCTCGAGTACCTGGTATGAGGCGGCCGCTGGCCGCGCGAAACGCTGCAACAGCAAATCGTGCATCAAAGCCCTCATGGGGGCGATTCGATGCGCTTCAAGGAACGCGGATTGCAGCGCTTCCAGGCCCGCCTGTGAGGCCACCAGCGGCGGGATGGGGGTGGGTGTCGTCCGGCCGACGATCCTGACCTGCTCGGCCAGGTCCGGCCGGTACCTTCCCAGCAGGGCGAAGGCGTAGGAATCGATGGGGGCGATATCGGCATCGCCCCGCACCACGGCGGACAAGGCGCCCAGCGGTGTGACGGTGGGCGCGATGACCTCGGCGAACAGCGGCGGTTCGCGCTCCGCCGACATGAAAAAGCTCAACGCCGCGACGCAGCCCGACTGGGAGCCGGGCACCGTGAGCGCGAGCCGTCCGCCAAACGTATCGGATACCGAGCGATAGCCGCTGTCCCGCCGAACCACCAGTTCGCTCCAGTAGCGCGGCTCGCCGCCATACTCGGCGGGCGAGGGCACGGGAGCCGCCATCAGCACGGGCTGCGGTACCGACCGCGAGAACGGCAGACCGCACATGAACACCGCGCCCTGATCGGTCCTTCGCCAAAGGTCCTCGAGCGGCGCCGGTGCCGGATGCTCGATCACGTCCACCGATATCCCCGAGGCCGCGACGATGGCCGTGAGCAGGGCCCGCCACCGCCCGGCGGCTTCGGGACTCACCGCATACATGCGGGCGTTCGCGATCATCGAGCGATGTGCCGCTGCGGGACTGTGTCGGGCTCTCGGTCGTTGCCGGGGAAGAAGCTCACCGCCGGATGTTCGCGGATGAATGCGGCGGCGGTTTCGTGAATGTTGCGGGCGCGCACCGTGCCGTCGCTCCGCGGCATCACGCGCCGGAACGCCGTCCATACCGCCGTGGGAGCGGGTCCGAAGCTGCGCGCGGGAGATTGCTCCTGGCGCAGATCCAGCCACGTGGTGCCGGTGAGCATATCTTCGGCGAGCAGATCGACGGTATCGGCCACCGCTTGGCGCGCGCGCGCCACTTTGAGGCGGGTTTGCGCTTGCAGATCCTCGACATTCTTCACCAGCCCGTTGCCCTCCGGCGCCACCGGGTTGATGAGACTTTGAATCTCCTGCATGAGCGTGCCCGCAATCAGCTCGCTGCCCATGGTCACGCCGAATCGGCCGGGCTCGCCGGGCGCCGGCAGCGGCGGCGCCAGCACGGTGAAGAAGGTATTGGAGAAGCGCAGCATGCGCTGCCCCACCGCGACATCCAGGTTGGCGAGCGCGATGGTGAACGCCTCGATGTCGTTGGCCATGGGGTAGGGGTCCCAATTGGCGTTCGAGAAGATGAAGCCATGCTGGCCGTGGCTGCGCGGGCCGCCTTTGACGTAGAACTGCGCCAACTGCGGCGTGGCGAGTTCCCAGGAATCGCCGGGCGAGGCACCGACGCGAATGGCGGGATTGTGGTCGGAGGAATTCATCTGAATGAGTACATCATCGCGCAGCTGGGCCCATGCCTGCCACGCCGAACCTTGCCGGATGGAGGATGCGCGCAGGCTTTCGGGATCCTGGATGATGCGCTCGCCATCGAGCTCGAACAGATAACTGCCGCGCAGCATGTCGAGCACGCGCGCGGCATCCCAGTTCAACCACTTGAACGGACGGTTGGCCTGCACCGTCTGGGCCAGCGGCGAGACGCTGCTGTTCATGCCGTTCAAGTCGATGGCATAGATCAGGTCCGCCCACGACAAGGCTTCGCGCGCGTCGTAGAGCAAGAGCGCCGCCTGCCCGGTGGCGTACGAGTTGCTGCTCTCGAGCTCGCTGTCGTCCGCCCCGAACGGCGCCAGCGGTGCGAGCCCCGCCTGCTCGAGCGCCTCCTGGGCCGGCATGCGCACGCCGCGCAAGTAGGCCGTACCGGCGCCCACCATGGCGGCGCCGATATTGGTGAAGGGCCCCAAGTCGCCTTCGCCCACGGTGCCGCGCGATTGCACCACGGGCGTGATGCGATCGTTGAGAAGGTCCAAGAGCCGCTGCGTGAGCTGCGGGCTCGCGGCCTCGAAACTCATGGTATTGGCACGCACCACCATCATGGCGCGCACGAGTTCCTCCTCGCCGATCTCCGGACCCAGCCCCGCCAGTGCACCGCGCCGGAAGAGGGCGAGCTGGCGCTGCTCCAACAGGGATTTGTTGTCCGGCGACAGGGGGTCGCCCGAGAAGATGACGTTCTCGCGCCCCGAGCCCACCGCGCGGTTGAACCAGTACACCGGGATGCCTTCGGCGGCCGCCTCGAGCAGCAAGCCGTGGGCATCGGCCGAGCGCTGGCGCGCTGCCGGCGTCAGTGCGACTTTGGCGCCATAGCGCGCGACCTGAACCACCTCGTCGACCGTGAGATCGCGCCCGCTCAAGATCACCGTCCGATCGGCCATGGTCGGCGTGATGGCACGATAGGGCGGCGGCACGTCGGTCGCCGCCGCGCCGCTCACCTCAATGCACAGCAAGAGACTGCACAGCGTGACGAGGGCCCTTGGCGCCCGGACGGCACGGCGGGCCCGAAGCGTGCGCGACGCAAGCACGCCTAAGGCCCCACTCCCCGCAGCGGTATCGACTCTCAGAACTTGTAGCCGAATTTCACACCCGCCGTGCGTGGTCGATTGATGGTCTCGGCGGTGACGAACTGGTTGCCGTTCTCGAACAGATCGGCGCGCGTGTTCGTCAGATTCTGACCGTACAGTTGCGCGGTCCACGCATCCTTGGCGACGCCCAACGAGGCATCGTAGGTGGAAAAGCCCGGCTGGTCGTAGGTCTGGATGTTGCCGGTGGCCGAATAGGAATGGGCCTGATGCGTACCACCGATCTGCACGAACGCCTTGTAGTCGGCGAGTTCGACCTCGTATCGGGCGCGCAGACTGGCCTGGAAGGGCGGCGACTGCGCCAACGGACTGCCCGTCGTGCCGAACGGACTGCCATGGCCGGGAATGACGATCGGCTGGCCGGTGGTCGACAACAAGAACGGTGCGTTGGTCAGGTTGCTGCTGTTCCAAGACGCTGAACCCATGAGCGTGAGGGGGCGGATCGGGCGTGCGACCACTTCGGTCTCGACGCCGCGCACCCGGTAGTTCGGGCCATTGGTCACGAAGCTCAAGTTGCCATAGCAGCACGACTGGAAAATCTGCACCTGCACGTCCTTCCAATCCTCCTGGTACACCGCGCCGTTGAACTCCAGGCGGCGATCGAACCATTGCGTCTTCCAGCCGATCTCGTTGTTGACCAGGGTGTCGGGCGCGTAGGACGAAGGCGTTTGATAAATGTAGGAGACACCATTGACCGGTTGCGCCGTTGCCATATCGCCCGAGTGATCGGCGGTATGAGCACCGCGATTGAAGCCGCCCGGCCGGAATCCCTGCGACCAGGTGTAGTACAGCAGAACATCTTCCATGGGCCTAAAGCTGATATTTCCCCGACTCTTGAATCCCTTATAGGTGATGTTCAAGTTCTGAGAGCTCAGGTCGTTGCTGACCACCGCGTTGGTGGTGCAGGGCGGCGGTCCGCCCGCGTAGCAGTAGAAGCTACTTACCGAACTGCCGACCGCCGTGGTGTCGATACGGTAGTAGCGCGTGCCCGCGGTGATGGTGAGCATCTTGGGAATGATGTCGAAATCGACCGAGCCGAATAGCGCCTTTTGCGTGTAGCCGCGAGTGATATCGTCGAAAAAAGAAGTAGAGTCGTCGCGCACGTTCGGATCGCGAACCTGCGCGCCCTGGGCGGGCCCGACATCGGTCAAACATCCTATGCTCGCGCTGGTCGTACAGGCTGGCAACGATTTGTAATGCCAGTCGATGTTTTCCGCGATTTTATAGTCTTCCCAAAACAGCCCGGCGATGCCGCGCACGCGCCATTCATCCGGAGTGCTCATTCGAAGTTCC
Organism: Gammaproteobacteria bacterium; assembly: GCA_003134045.1. Classification (GTDB taxonomy): domain Bacteria; phylum Pseudomonadota; class Gammaproteobacteria; order Steroidobacterales; family Steroidobacteraceae; genus Bog-1198. The sequence goes on along the minus strand of PLAH01000123.1, from coordinate 29,550 downwards.
TGGCTGTCATGAGTAGCGGTGTCGGTCTCTTGCCAATACGCGCTCGGCGAGTAGCACTTGCTCGTGGTGCCCGGCTCCGTGGTCGGATTGGTACATTGATAGTAATCTGCATAGACGCCGCGAGCGTAGTTCGTGTAATCGCCCTGTTGCTCGATCTTGCGCACCATGTAGCTGCCCGAGTACACCAGTTTGAGGTCGCCGATCTTACCGTTGACCGTCAATGCCGTGTTTTCAAACTTATCATTGTTGAACGAGGGGTTATAGAGTTGCACCCCGAGGTCGGGCAGCGTCTCGCCGGCCGAACTCTGCGGTGTGACGTAGAAGACGCCCTCGGAGTCCATGTTCTGGTAAGACTGCACCAACAGCGCGTTCCAATCGTCGTTGAACTTGTACAGAGCACCGACCCGGATCCCTTTGTAGGTCACCGGATTGATGGCATTGGCGACCAGATTGTTGTTGTTGATCGAGGGACTGCCGGGGGGCACGCCGTAGCTGGTTGGGGTGGCAGTTCCGGCGCATTGGCCGGCCACCGGCGCGGGACCAGCGGAGCATCCGGTCGCGTAGCCGGCATAGTGGATGCCGATATCGCTCGGCAGGCGCGAGAACGTGCCCGGTACGTTGTTGATGTAGCCGCCGCGCGAATCGCTGTAGATGACGGCGCGTACCGCCAAGGTATCCGCGATCAAGGGCAGGTTGATCATGGCATCGACGCTGCTGCTGTTGTCGCCGCCGCTGGTATAGGCATAGCCTGCGTTGACGCTGCCTTCGGTCACGTCGAGCTTCGGCTTGTTGGTGATGTAGCGCAGTACGCCCGCCTGCGCGCCGGCGCCGAACAGCGTTCCTTGCGGACCTTCGAGCACCTCGATGCGCTCGATATCGGCGGCGTAGACGTCCAGATTGCGGCCGGGCAGTTGACCGGATTGATCGTCCAGGTACACGGCCACGTTGGGGAAGCTGCCGATGCCGCTCGAGCCTTGCGTCGCGAGCGTGGACGTCGCGAGGCCGCGCATGAAGATGACGCCCTGGCCCGGGCCGTTGCTCGCCGACGTGACGTTGGGCAGGTACTTCACGAAGTCGTCGAAGGTGGTCACGTTCAGTTGCTGCAGCGTCTCGCCGGTGAGCGCCTGAATTTGAATCGGCACGTCCTGCATGTTCTCGGTGCGCCGCTGCGCAGTGACGGTAATCTCCTGGATGGCATCGGAACCGTTATCCGTCTCGGCCGCCGCCGCCACGGAACTCAATCCCATCACGTTGCCGCTCAAGATGGCCGCGATCGCATAGCTCAGCTTTTGATTTGAATTCATGTTGCATCCCTTGTTTACGTTATAGAAATATGACGAGTCAGAGCCTCGCGTCTGCGAGGGGTCCAAGTGAGGTTTTCAGTTGTTTGAGCCAGGGCTCGTAGTGACGCCACTGATCGAGTCCTTCCTTGTAGATCGGGCGGCGCACCTGTTCGGAGCTCGCCGTGCGCACACTGCGCTCGTTCTTGTGAAATTCGAGGCAGCCGGCCTCGAAACCCAAGCCGCAGAAGTCGAGAATCCGCCGCACATTCGATTCGAGATCGGCGACGACGTCCTCATGATGCACGCGCAGGATCTTGCCGGGCAAGACGGCATCCCAGTGGTCCATGAGTTCGACGTAGCTGCGGTAGTAGCGAGCGATGTCCTCGATGCCGTAGGTGAATTCCTGTCCGGCGGCGAACAGCTGCTTGAAGTTGCCGAAGCAGCATGCCATCGGGTCGCGCCGCGCATCGATGATCTTCGCGTTGGGCAGTATCAGGTGAATCAAGCCGATGTGCCGGAAATTGTTCGGCATCTTGTCGATGAAGAAGGGAACCCGGTAGGGGGTCCCGGCGGACCGGTCGGCGCCGCCGCTGCGGTAGACGCTCGTATCCGCGAGATACTGCTCGCCGAAACGCCGCAGCTGGGCGGCGGTCAACTCGGCCAGTACGCCGGGATATTTCGACGGCGAATCGTACTGTTCGCGGCCTTGCAGTTTCTGCACCAGCCGGGGAATGTCGGCCAGCTCCATGGTGCCTTCCACCTGCGAGTGGGAGGCGAGGACCTGTTCCAGCAGCGTCGAGCCCGAACGCGGCAGGCCGACGATGAATATGGGATCGCGGCGTTCGCACCCCTGGCCGCGGCGGGATTCGAAGAACTCGCGGGTGCACAGGGCTTTCTGCAGGCGCGTGTTGCGCTCGATGGGCTCGATCTTGAAGGCTGAATCGGCTTTCTTGAGCGCGTTGCCGCGCTCGTAGTATTGAAACGACTCGGCGTATTGCGTCCGGTCCTCGAGCGCCTTGCCGAGCGCGAAGCACAAGTGATAGCGATCGACCCGGCCGGTGGACGCCGCGGCCTCGTGGGCGCGCATGTCCGATATTTCCGCATCGGTGAAGCGGTACGTCTTGAGATTGGCGAGACTCCAGTACGCATCGCCGAAGTCGGGACGCATCGCCGCAGCAGTTCGATATTCGTCGATCGACTCCTGCTGCCGGCCGAGGGTCTTCAGGGCATGGGCGATGGAGAGGTGCAGGTCCGCGCCCTGCGGCGTCTCGGCGGCCAGTTCGCGATACACCGCCAGTGCCGGCTCGTGGTCGCCCAAACCGACCTGAATGGTCGCCAGCAGCGTGCGGTAATTGCGCTCCTGCGGGTCGCGTTCGAGCAGCGTGCGCACTTCGCCGAGCGCCTTCGCGTATCGATGCAGTTTGGCCAGCACGCTGGCGTACTCGTATCGCGCCAGATGATAATCGGGCGCTAACACGAGCACGCTCTCCAGCAGGAACTCGGCGTCGTCGAAGATCTCGAGTTCCATGCCGATCTGCGCGAGCAAGCGCATGCCTTCGACATGGTCCCCATGCGTTTGCAGGAATTGCCGCACCACCCGTTCGGCCTCGTGGACCTCGCCGTCCGCAAACAGGCTCCGGGCGGTCACGACCTCGGCCGGCAGCTTGGTGAGGATCTCCACGTGGCTGGCGGCGGTCCGGGCATCGGCGTCCCGACCCGCGGAGCGGAACAATAGGTTCAGGGCCTTCCAACTGGCCGGCAGGGCGGGGTTCAGGCTCACCGCGTGCAGGTAGGCGTCGAGTGCGGCCGCCGGCTCGCGCGCCGCGACGTGGCAATGGCCGCGCTCCTGGAACAGCCGGGAATATTTGGGATGTATGGCTTCCAGCCGCCGCAAGGTGTCGAGGGCAGCCGGCACACGGCCGAGATAGCGCTGATTGACGGCGGCCATGTACAACACGTCGCGGTTTTCGGGGACCTCGGCCAGCAACGCATCGCACGCCGCCAAGGCCGCCGCGAATTGGTTCTTGCCCATGAGCCCCCTGACGCGCAGGACTTCGGACTCGACGCGCGACCGGGGAGCAGTGTGTTGAATCGTTGCCGCCATCTTTACACCCTCGACACCATCCTATGCGAAAATTCCTAGGCCGGCACCTGGCTCAATGGCGCGAGTGCAATCTTGAACGGCCCGAGCCACGGCTCGTAATTCCTCCACTGGTCGACTCCATCCCGGTTGATGGGCTGACGCACCTGCTCCGAACTCGCGGTGTGCACGGTGCGCTTGGTCTTGTGGAATTCGACGCAGCCCGGTTCGAACTCAAGGCCGCAGAAATCCAGTATCCGGCGCACGTTCGTCTCGAGATCGTCGACCACGGCTTCATGATCGACCCGCAGTATCCTGCCCGGCAGCGCCGCGTCCCAGTGCGCCATCAAATCCACGTACATCCGATAGTAGCGCGTGATGTCGTCGACGCTGTAGGTGAATTGCTGCCCTGAGGCGAACAACTGCTTGAAGTTGCTGAAGCAGCAAGCCATCGGATCGCGCCGCGCATCGATGATCTTGGCGTTCGGCAACATGAGATGGATGAGGCCGAGATGGCGGAAATTGTTCGGCATCTTGTCGATGAAGCGCGGCTTGGCCGTGCGGTACACCCGGGTATCGTTCAGATAGTTCTCGCCGAAGCGCCTGAAGTCCTCCGCGCCGAGCGTCTCGAGAATGCCGGGATAGCGGGGATTCTCGCCGGCAATTTCCCGGCCTTGGAGCGTTTGCACGAGACGCGGGATGTCCGCGAGTTCCATCGTGCCCTCGACCTGGGAGTGCGAGGCCAGGATCTGCTCGAGGAGGGTGGAGCCGGATCGGGGCAGTCCGACGATGAAGATGGGCGACGGGTCCGGCGAGCCGAAGCCGCGGCGGGCCTCGAAGAAGCTGCGCGTGCAGATCGACGCTTGCAGACGCGCGTTGCGCTCCAGAGGCTCGGGTTTGTAGCGGCACTCGGACTTCTTCAATGCGTTGCCGCGTTCGTAGTAGATGAACGATTCCGGATACTCCGCGCGATCCTCGAGCGCCTTGCCGAGCGCGAAGCACAGGTGGTAGCGGTCGACGAGCGTGACATCCGGCGATGCCTCGTCGGCTCTCATGCGGGAGAGTTCCTCGTCGGTGAAACGGTAGGTCTTGAGATTCGCGAGGCTCCAGTAGGCCTCGCCGAAGCGCGGCCTCGCGGCCGCCGCGGCGCGATACGATTCGACGGCATTCTGCGTCTGTCCGAGGGTTTTCAGCGCATGGGCGACCGACAAGTGCAGCTCGGCATCGTTCGGCGTCTCGCGCAGAATCTCCCGATAGAGCGGCAGTGCCTGCTCATAATCGCCAAAGCCTGTTTGAACGGTGGCGAGCGTCGTGCGGTAAGCTCGATTGTCGGGTTCCTTCGCGAGCAGTCTTTCGAGCTCTTGCCGCGCCCGCACGTGCTTGTGGCGCTTGAGCAGCACCACGGCGTATTCGTAGCGTGCCGCATCGTGATCTGGCGCGATCTTGAGCGCGGTCTCGAGCAAGATCTCCGCGTCATCCAACACGTCGAGCTCCGTGCCGATTTTCGCGAGCAAGCGCATGCCCTCGACATGGTTGCCGTGTTGCAGCAGGTACTGCCGCACCACTTGTTCGGACTCGTAAATCTCGCCGTCGGCGAACATGCTGAACGCGGTGGCGATGGCCGGCGGCAGATTGGCGAGCTGCGCCACTTGATTCGCCGCATGCTCGGCGTCGGCGGTCTGGCCGGTCATGCGAAACAGGGATTGCAGCGCGTTCCAGCTGGCCGGCAGCGAGGGATTCAAGTTCACCGCGCGCAGAAATGCCTCGATGGCGGGCTCGGCGGCGCGTTGCGTCACGTAGCAATGGCCGCGTTCCTGAAACAACCGGCTATAGGTCGGGTGATGCTTCTCCAACTCCGTGAGCATCGCCAACGCATCGGGAATGCGATTGAGGTAACGCTGACTCACCGCGATCATGTAGAGAAGATCCCGGTTCTGGGCGGCTTGGGGGAGCAGCGCCTGACCGAGCTGCAATGCCTGCGCAAACTCGCGCTGATCCATATGCGCACGCATGCGCCGAAACTCCGCTTCGAGGCGCGACTGTGCGGGGTCAGTATTGGCTGCTTGCATAGCTGTCCAACCGGCGCGGGGGCGCCGGGCAACCCAGGAAAAAGCGGGCACCGTTGCCCGCTCTCGAGATGTCGACTGACCGGCGGCGAGCGCCGCCGGCCGGCCGGTTACGTGACTTAGAACTTATAACCGAACTTGACGCCGGCAATTCTCGGACGCAGCACGGTCTCCGTCACGATGAACTGAGCGGCGCTGGTGTAGGTGCTGGCCACCTTGTTGCCCAAGTTCTGCGCGAAGAACTGCACGTTCCACGCGTCCTTGGCAAAACCCGCCGCCGCGTCGAACGTGGTATAGCCCGGCAAGTAGTAGTTGTCCACCGTGCCCACGCTCGAGAACATGCTCCCGGTCACCTGGGCACCCACCTGGCCCTACGCCTTGTACTCGCCGATCGGCATCTCGTACCGGGCCCGAATGTTGCCCTGGAACAGCGGCGACTGCGCGAGTGGACTGCCTGAGAGACCGAACACGTTCACTATCGGCCCGGTGTCGGATTGCGTGATCGGCTTGCCGAAATTTGCGCTCGCGGGATTGTTGTTGATGAGTGAGGGCGAATTCTGTTGCGTGCTCTTGTTGTAGGACGCCGAACCGGTGATCGTCAGACCCTCGGTCACCCGGCCGATGCCCTGCAATTCCAAGCCGCGGACGCGATAGTTCGGACCATTCGTCACGAAGGTCAGGTTTCCGAAACCCAATTGCGGAGCGAAAAATTCGACGATGGTGTTCTTCCAGTCTTCCTGATAGACCGCGCCGTTGAACTGCAAGTGATGTGCAAACCACTCGGTCTTCCAGCCGAACTCGATATTGGTCAGCGTATCGGGGCTGTACTGCGTGGGCGTCGTGTACTGATACTTGTCGACACCTAGGGGCTGGGTGAACTTCTCGCCACGATTGAAGCCGCCCGGACGGAAGCCCTGCGACCAGGTGCCGTACACCAGCGCATCGTCGGTGACGTGCCAGGTCAGGTTGCCGCGGCTGCGGAAGCCGCGGAACTGCTCGTTGTTGTAGCTCGCCGCACTGAGGTTCGTGCCGTAGGGCGCGCTGCCCGCGATGCCGGTGCCGCCCGGTTTGCCGTTGCCGTTGGTCGCCGAGGTGCAGGGCCCGAAATACGTGGTGGCTGAGAAGTTCTTGCAATAGAAGCTGCCCACGTCGCCGCCCAGTTCCGATTCGTTGAACCGGTAATAGCGCGTGCCCGCCGTGAAGATCAGCGTCTTCGGGATCAGGTCGACGTCGATGGAGCCGAATGCGGCCTTCTGAATGATGGTGCGCGTGGTGTCGTCGAAGAAACCGATGTTGTCGTTGCGCACGTTCGGATTGTTCGCGGTGCCGCCGGGCCAGGGTTGCACGTTGTTGAAGCAACCGACATCGATGGTGGCGGAGCAGGTCGGCACCGTCTTGTAGGTCCAGTCGGTGTCGTCATAGATCTTGAATTCTTCCCAATACAGGCCGCCGATGGCACGGATCCGCCAGTCGTCCGGAGTGCTCGCGCGAACTTCGTGGCTCTGGTGGGTGTTCTTCTCTGTCTCCTGCCAGGTGGCGCCCGGCGAGTAGCATTTGCCGGCCGCCGCCGACTTGCTCGAGTATCCCGCGCACTGGTAATAGTAGCCGTAGACACCGCGGGAATAATTCGTGTAGTCCTGTTGCTGCTCGACGTTGCGGACCAGGTAGCCACCGGCATAGACCAGCTTGATGTCGCCGATCTGGCCGTTGACGGTGAGTGCGGTGTTCTCGAACTTATCCTTGTCGTAGGACGGTTCGAAGGTGGTGACCGACAGCGGGGGCAGCGCACGGACGCCCTGCGGTTCACCCAGGCTGTTGAAGGTGAGACCTTCGGGACCAAAGGGCTGTTCATAGAACACGCCCTGGGCGTTCATGTTCTGATAGCTCTGTGCGAGCAGCGCGTTCCAGTTCTCGTTGATCTTGTACAGCGCCGAGAGCCGGAATCCGGTGTACGTCACGGGGTTTTGTGCGTTGCCGACCAGGTTGTTGTTGCTGAGCGTCTCGCTGTCGGTCGGGACGACGCCGCCGTTGTGCTTGGTGAAGCCTTCGTCGGCGCTCGAACGGACGAACGTGGCGGGCACGTTGTTGATGTAGCCGCCGCGGCTGTCGTCATAAACGACCGCGCGCACCGCGAGGGTGTCCGCGATCAACGGCAAATTGATCATCGCGTCGACGTTGCTGTTGTTGTCGCCGCCGGCCGTGTAGCTGTAACCCGCATTGACGTTGCCTTCGGTCACGTCGAGCTTGGGCTTGTTGGTGATGTAGCGCAGCACGCCTGCCTGGGCGCCGGAACCGAACAAGGTGCCTTGCGGGCCTTCGAGCACTTCGATGCGCTCGATGTCGGCGGCATAGACGTCGAGGTTACGGCCGGGGAGGGCGCCCGACTGTTCGTCCAGGTACACCGATACGTTGGGAATGGGACCCGTGGTGCCCGTGCCCTGCTGGCCGGTCACACCCACCGACAGGCCGCGCATGAAAATGCTGCTCTGGCCGGGACCCGCGCTGGCCTGCGTCACGTTCGGCGTGTACTTGACGAAGTCGTCGAACGTGGTGACGTTGAGCTGTTGCAGCGTCTCGGCGGTCAACGCTTGAAGGGTGATCGGGACGTTCTGTGCGTTTTCCGTGCGCCGCTGGGCGGTGACGGTGATTTCCTGGATGCCTTCTGAATCGCTGGTATCGGTGGCCGTCGCGGCATGACCTAAGGCCATGGGCGAACCGCTCAATATGGCGGCAATCGCGTAGGACAACTTCGGATTTGAATTCATGCTTCCATCCCTTCAATAATTTCAGATTTCGAACGCGTGTTCACGATGTCCACCAGCTGCTGCACGCCTGCAACATCCTGCGCCCCAATCCGTAGCGGTAGAGATGAGTTCACTTTCCTGTTGCTCTGACACATCATTATTTGCAAAAGGCTTCACTTTCATCTCAGTCGAGCTTAGCGGATCGAAACGGTATTGCTATGCTATTAAGCGATGCCCCCATGTCAAATTGCGACATATTTGCCGCGCTACGAGCGGCCGCGAGTACCGGGCCGCCATTAACGTTGCGCCCAAGCTACAGGCGGGCGGGGAATCCGGGGGCGCGCAACGGCGTGCCGACCGAGTCCTCCAGCAGCTTGACGATCATCGAGGACCACGCGGCGCCGCCATACTTGGCGCGGCCCTCGATGAAGGTCTGTTCCATGACGCCCGCGAGCCGCAACGGCACCCCAAAGCGGCGCCCGAATTCCACCGCAAATCCGGCGTCCTTGCACGCCAGATCCATGGTGAAACCGATGTCGTAGCTGCCGTTCAAAATGACCTGGCTCTCGGTTTCGTGGACGAAGCTGTTGCCGGAGCTGGCCGCAATGGCCTCGAACGCGGCGCGCAGATCGACGCCCGCCTTGGCGCAGAGCATCAAGGCCTCGCCGGCCGCGATGAGATGGATGAAGGCCAGCATGTTGGTGACCACCTTGGTGACCGCGGCCTGCTCGATGCCTCCCAGGTAAATGACGCGGCCGCCCATCGCCTCGAGCGCGGGTTCGTGGGTTTCGTAGAGCGGCTGAGCGCCGCCGACCAGAACCGTAATGTCGCCCGATTCGGCGCGGTGCACGCCGCCGGTGACGGGGCATGCCAAGGTGCTCACGCCGTATTCCTCGCCGCGCGCGGCGAGCCGTTCGATCTGCGCAAAGTCGTTGGTGCTCATCTCGATCCACGTGCTTCCCCGCGACATGGCGGGAAACGCGAGTTCCATGACGGCGTTGCTGGCGGCGGGAGAGGGCAGGCAGGTAATCAGCGCATCCACGGCGCCCGCAAGCTTAGGCACCGATTCGGCCCAGCCGGCGCCCGCGTCGATGACGAAATCGCCGGCGCTGCGATTCAAATCGAATACCGTTACCTCGAAACCGCCGCGGGCGAGATTGGCAGCCAGATGCTTGCCGAGAAATCCAAGGCCGATGAATCCGTAACGCATGGGTTCCTTTGTCAACCGAGAGGACGAGAGTTCATTTCGAGATGCAATTTGCCGTCGAGAGGGTAGGCATGGGCGAGCGCGACCTCCTCGTTCAGTTCGACACCCAACCCGGGCGCGGTCGGCGGTATCACGAATCCGGCTTCCCAGCGAATCGGCGTCTTGAGAATCTCGGCATGAAACCCGTCCCATTGCTGGATGCTTTCCAGAATCAGGAAATTCGGCGAGCAGGCGGCGATCTGGATGTTGGCGGCGCCGACCACCGGCCCGCAGTAGAGGTGCGGCGCGATCTGCGCGTAATGCACCTCGGCCAACGCCGCCACTTTCTTCGCCTCCAGCAGGCCGCCCACACGTCCCAGGTTCAGCTGCAGAATATTGGCGGCGCCGGCGGCCAGGACGCGGGCAAATTCGTACTTGGTGGTGAGACGTTCGCCGGTGGCGATCGGGATCCGTGTGCCGCGCGCGACGATGGCCATTTGTTCCGGCATTTCGGGGGGCACCGGCTCTTCGAACCAGAGCGGGTCGTACTGCTCCAGCTGATTCGCCAGGCGGATCGCGCCGGAGGTGGTGAATTGGCCATGGGTTCCCAACAAGAGATCGGCGGAGTGGCCCACGGCCTCGCGCATCAATCGCACCAGCCGGACGGTGCGCTCCAACGCCTCCTGGGTGGGCTGGCGCGGGTCGAACGCCGAATAACCGCCCGTGGGATCGAACTTGAGGCCGGTGAATCCCTGCTTCACGTATTCGGCCGCGCGCTCCGCCGAGCGCTCGGCATCGTGATAGAACTCGTCGCCTTCACCCGCCGCCGGATAGAGGTAGGTATAGCTTCGAAGGCGCTCGTGGACCTTGCCGCCCAGGAGGTTGTACACGGGTTGCTCCACCGATTTGCCGATGATGTCCCAACAGGCCATTTCCAACCCGCTCACCACGCCCATCAGCGACAGGTCGGGTCGCAGGCTGAAGCCGGAGCCGTAGCTGTCGCGCCAGATGGATTCGATCTGAAAGGGGTCGCGGCCCGCGAAGCGGCGCGCGAATACGTCTTCGATCATGGAAGCGATGACATGGGGTCCGAAGGTGGCGGCATAGACCTCGCCCACGCCCTCCACGCCGCAGGCCGTTTTCAGTTTCAAGAAAACGAAATAGCGCCCGCCGAAACCCGGCGGAGGATTACCCACAACGAATACTTTGACACTGTCGAGTTTCATCGAAACATCCTTGGCGGCAATTATCCTGCCAGCATTAAATCGGCGGCCTTTTGCGCGACCATGAGGGAGGGAGCATTCGTGTTGGCGGAAGTCACGGTGGGAAACACCGAGGCATCGACGACGCGCAGACGCTCGATGCCGTGCACGCGCAGCGCGGAGTCGACCACCGAGTCGTTCGAGTTCGCGCCCATCCGGCAGGTGCCCACCGGATGATAGACGGTGGCGGCGCGGGCGCGAAAATCGGCCACCAGATCGGAATCGTTCATGGACAGAAGATCGGGCGCGATCGGCTCGAGGATCAAGGCGCGCAGCGCCCGGGTTCGCGCGATGCGTTGCATCAGCCGGCCGCCGTGAACCACATCGCCCACATCCTTGTCCGTCGACAGGTAATTCGGCGCGATGAGCGGCGCCGCGCGGAAATCGGGGCTGGCGATATCGATGCGCCCGACGCTGGTCGGCCGCGTCGGTTGGAAGCACAAATAGAAGCCGGCGAACGCATCGACCTCGATGCGAGTGCGTGTCGCATCGCCGGTCCCATAGGTCACCGGATTGAAGTACAGCTGCACGTCGGGGCGCGCCGCGGCCGGGTCCGCGCGCAAGAATCCGCCGAATTGATTCACGCTGAGCGCCAAGGGGCCGCTGCGCGCCAGCAGGTAGTGCAGGCCGGCGCGCAACTTACCGAACGCCGAATGCAGCTCATTGTTCAACGTGGGCTGCGTCGCCTTGAACGAGTAGACGACGGCCAGATGATCCTGGAGGTTTCCGCCCACGGCGGCGTTAGCGACCAGCGGGGTCACGCCGTGCGCGGCGAGCAGCGCGCCCGGACCCACGCCCGAGAGCTGCAGCAGCTGCGGAGAATTGACGGCGCCGGCGCACAGGATGACTTCCCGATCGGCCACGGCGACCTGCTGCGCCCCATCGCGGGACCACTCGACGCCGGTGGCACGGCCTTCGCTCACGCGGACTTTACTCACCCACGCGTGCGTTTCGAGCTTGAGGTTGTCGCGGCGCAGCGCGGGTCTCAAGAATGCGTCGGCGGCCGATCGCCGCTTGCCGTCTCGAATGGTCACCTGGTAAGAGCCCAGGCCTTCGGGGTTCGGACCGTTGAAATCGTCGGTCACCGGCAGATTCAACTCGGCGGCCGCGCCCAGCCAATTGCGGCCCATGGGATGCAGGTGCGGCGAGACATCTTTCACATCCAGGGCGCCCCCCGTCAGGGCGTGGCCCGACGAGTCGACGCGCCGCTCGGATTTTTCGAAGCAAGGCCGTACGTCGTCCCAGCCCCAGCCCACATTGCCCATGGCGCGCCAATCCTCGAAATCCGCCGGCATACCGCGGCAATACACCAGTGCATTGATCGAGCTCGAGCCGCCCACCACCCGGCCGCGCGGCCAATACATGGTCCGCCCGCCGAGTCCCGGGATGGGGCCGGTCTGGTATTTCCAATTCACCGACGCATCGGCAAAAGTGCGTCCGTAACCGATCGGCGTCTTGATCCAGAAACGTGCGTCGGAACCGCCGGCCTCCAGGACGAGCACGCGGTGCCGTCCGTCCGCGGAGAGCCGATCCGCGAGTACGCAGCCGGCCGAACCTGCACCGATGATTATGTAGTCAAAACGCTCCATGCGGGGAGCTTAGCCTGATCGCCTCGTTGCGCTATGCCATTTCGCGATCCGCCCATGTTATTTTTCGACACGGGCGACGCGCTTAGGTCCGTCGCGAAACGCTCGCGAACCCTGTATGGTGCCCGCAAGCTTCGTCCCGCCCAGAGGTTGACGTTTGAGCATTACTGCGATCGACATTCCGCGTTCCCAGGCGCCCTCGTCGGTGGAGCGTTGGTACGTTCTCATCCTCATGTGTCTGATCTACGCGATCAACATCGCCGATCGCTACGTCGTCTCCACCGTGCTCGAGCCGATACGGCTGGAGTTGCAGCTGAACGACGCGGGCGTCGCCTTCCTGACCGGCATACCGCTCGCCTTGTTCTACGTCGCGTTCGGCATTCCCATCTCCTGGCTGGCCGACCGATCGAACCGGCGCAACATCCTGGCGTCGTCGCTCATCATCTGGTCCGCATTCACCGCGCTGTGCGGCCTTTCGGGAAATTACCTGCAGTTCTTGCTGGGCCGCATCGGCGTCGGCGTCGGCGAAGCCGGCGGCACGCCGCCGTCCACTGCGATCGTCTCGGATTGTTTTCCGGCCGACCGTCGGCCGATGGCGATGACGGTGCTGGCCTTGGGCGCGCCGCTCGGCGCGTGGCTGGGCGCCGACATGGCGGGCGCCGTGGCGCATGCCTACCGGTGGCGCGCCGCGTTCATCGCCCTGGGCGTTCCCGGGTTGCTGGTGGGTATCCTGGTCTTTCTCACGGTGCGCGAACCGCCGCGCGGGCGGCTCGACGCCATCGTCGACGACATCAAACCGTCCTTGATCGAATCGCTGCGGTTCCTGTGGAAACAGAAGGCTGCCTTCCACGTCGTGATGGGCGGCGGCGTGTGCGCGCTCTGGGGCTGGGGTCTCATTTATTGGACACCCACCTTTCTGCAGCGCGCCTACAATCTCGACGTGGGTCAGGCCGGCGCGGTGACGGGCAACATCCATCTGATCGGCGGATCGGTCGCGACCGTCGTCACGGCGTGGCTGTTGTCGCGTCCCGCGATGGCGGACCCACGTCGCGTGGTGTGGCTCCTGGCGGGCGGGGTGGCGCTCACCACCATCCCGTCGATGATTGCGTATTGGACCGAATCGTTGTGGCTGTGCAAGCTCATGTTCTGCATTTTCATCCCCGCCATTTATTTCTACATCGGTCCGTGCTTCGGGCTGCTCAATAATTTGGCGCCGTGCCACATGCGCAACATGTTCATCGCCATCTCGCTGCTGGTCGCCAATATCTTGAATTTGATCGTGGCGCCATGGGTGGTGGGCTTCCTGAGCGATTGGTTCGCCCGCGGCCATGCGACCGATGCAGCGTCTCTGCGCTCGGCGCTCTTGATCCTCGCACCCACGGGCTTTTGGGCGGCGTATCATTTGTACCTGGCATCCAAGACCATCGTCGCGGACCAGAGGCGGGCCATCGGCTATACCAAGTCCTGGTCACCCTGAAGACAATGGCCAAGACAACCATCGATCGCCGTTGGCTACCCTTGAACGCGCTGCGAGCGTTCGAAGGCGTGGCCAAGCACTTGAGCTTCACGGCGGCGGCGAATGCGCTCCTGATATCGCAGAGCGCTTTGTCGCGCCACGTGATCGCGCTCGAAAAATTGGTCGGCGCGCAATTGTTCGAACGCCGCCCGCACGCCCTGGTGCTGACCAAGGCCGGCCAGCTCTTGCTGCCGGCCGTGATGAAATCGTTCGACCGGCTCGAATATGCGCTCGACGATATTCGCAACGACAACGCCACCAGCGTGCGCACCTTGCGGGTCCAGATGCCGCCCAGTTTCGCGGTGCACCTCGCGGTGCCCATCCTGCGCGATTTCCGCCGCGCCTCGGCCGACGTGGAGATCGATCTGGTGAGCCCGTACGGCGTCGGGCCGCCGCCGGGCGATGTGGACGTGGCCGTCGTCTATTCGCAACCGACGGTCACCGATCTGGTCACGGATTTGTTGTGGCCGGTGCACTTGAGCATGTTGTGCCATCCGAGCGTCGCGGCGCGCTGTGCGGGCAAGTCTCTCGCCGAATTCATCGAGTCGAACGAACTGGTTCACGTGCGCATTTCGGATTTGCCGCGGCATCACCTGTGGTCGCAGTTCATCCGGCAGGCGAATTTGCGGTCGCTCAACGTGGAGCGCGGCCTGGTTTTCGACACGGCGGTGCTGGCGGTCCAATACGCGCTGAGCGGCGAGGGCATCGCGCTGGTCGACACGTATTTATTCGGCGACACCATTCGCAGCGGTCGCCTGGTCAAGCCGTTCGAGGACAGCCTCGACGACGGCTTCGGTTATTACCTGATAACGCATCCCGAGGCCTTGAGCGACACGGCCATCGCGCTGTTCCGCTCCTGGCTCATCGAGCGGTTCGGCAACGGCGCGGGTTCGGCGTCGCCGGCCATCCACTTGGCCGTTTCCAACGAGTGATCGTGGGGACTCGGCTATTCTTTTTCGATCGTCTGACGAACGAGCACCATTTCATGCATTGGGAGATTTTATGAAGAGCCACGCGAAAGTAGTGGTGATCGGCGGCGGCGTGGTCGGCGCCAGCGTTCTGTATCACTTGACCAAGGCCGGCTGGAAGGACGTCCTGCTGATCGAACGGGCGGAATTGACCTCGGGGTCGACCTGGCATGCGGCCGGCGGCATGCACACGGTCAACGGCGATCCGAACGTCGCTAAATTGCAGCAGTACACCATCGAGCTCTATAAGGAGATCGAGAAAATTTCGGGCCAGTCGTGCGGCGTGCACATCACCGGCGGCGTCATGCTCGCGGGCACGCAGGAGCGGCTCGACTGGCTGAAGATGGCCAAGGCGCGCGGCCGCTATCTGGGCATGGACCTGGAGATCATTTCCGTCGACGAGGCGGCGAAGCTGTTTCCGCTCATGGACAAGAAGCATTTCAAGGGCGCCATGTACGACCCCATCGAGGGCCACGTCGACCCGTATGGCGTCACCCACGCGTATGCCAAGTCGGCGCAGATCGGCGGCGCTGAGATCGTGCGGCACACGCGCGTGACCGACCTCAAACAGCGTCCCGGCGGCTCCTGGGACGTCATCACCGATCACGGCAACGTGCATGCGGAGCACGTGGTCAACGCCGGCGGCCTGTGGGCGCGCGAGGTGGGCCGCATGGTGGGCCTCGAATTGCCCATCCTCGCGATGGAACATCAGTATCTCATCACCGGCGACATGCCCGAACTGGTCGGCAAGTCCGAACAACTGCACGCCATCGATTTCGAGGGCGAAATCTACATCCGCCAGGAGCGAGGCGGCATGCTCATGGGCACGTACGAGCGGGCCGGGGTGCCATGGTCGGAAGTCACGACGCCGTGGGACTTCGGCCAGGATCTGCTGCCCAACGATCTGGAGCGCATCGCGCCGAGTCTCGAGGTGGGGTTCGAGCACTTTCCGGCGCTCGGCGCCGCGGGCATCAAGAAAGTCGTCAACGGTCCGTTCACGTTCGCGCCCGATGGCAATCCGCTGATCGGTCCCATCAAGGGCTTGAAGAACTTCTGGGTGGCCTGCGGCGTCATGGCGGGATTCAGCCAGGGCGGGGGCGTGGGCCTCGCGCTGTCGCGCTGGATGGTCGACGGCGATCCCGGCGCCGACATCTGGGCCATGGACGTTGCCCGGTACGGCGATTGGACCACGCTCGCCTACACCAACGCCAAAGTGCGCGAGAATTACTCGCGCCGCTTCAGCATCCGCTTCCCGAACGAGGAATTGACGGCCGCGCGGCCGCTGCGCACCACGCCGATCTACGAGAAGCTCGGGGCCGCGCACGCCGTGTTCGGCGACTACTGCGGCCTGGAACATCCCTTGTGGTTCGCACCGAGCGCCGCGGAGGCGGTGGACCAGGTGAGTTTTCGGCGCTCGAACGCGCACCCGCACGTGGGCGCGGAATGCCTGGCCGTGCGCGACGGCGTGGGTTTGCTGGAGATTTCCAACTACGGAAAATTCGAGGTCCAAGGCCCCGGCGCGGCCGAATGGCTGACCAAGATCATGGCCAACCGGGTGCCCGGCGTGGGACGCATCGCGCTCACCCCGATGTTGAACCACCGCGGCAAACTGATCGGCGATTTCACGATGTGCCGCGTGGCCCACGATCACATCTTCCTGATCGGCACCTACGCGGCCGAGAGCTACTACCTGCGCTGGTTCGAGCAGCATCTGCCGCCCGTGGGCGTGATGGTCCGGCCGTGCGCGATGCAATACGTCGGATTGTCGGTGGCGGGTCCGCACTCGCGCGCGTTGCTGCAGAGCTTGGTGCGCGACGATCTGTCGACGGCTGCGTTCCCCTTCATGTCCTTCCGGCGCCTGGAGGTCGGCATGGTGCCTGCCTATGTCGGGCGCGTATCATTCACCGGCGACCTGGGGTATGAAATGTGGGTGAGCACGGATTATCAGCGAGCGCTGTATGACTCGTTGGTCAAGGCGGGCCGCGACTACGGCCTGCGTCCGTTCGGGGGCCGGGCATTGAATGCCATGCGCATCGAGAAGAGTTTCGGCACCTGGGCGCGGGAATACCGCCCCATCTACGGCCCTTTCGAGGCCGGGCTGGGCCGGTTCGTGGATCTCGAGAAGGGCGAGTTCATCGGCCGGTCGGCCGCCGCCGAGGAGAAGGAGAGCGGTGGGGCACTGCGGCTCGTGGGCTTCAAGGTCGAGGCCGGCGACGCCGATGCGCTGGGCGATGAGCCCATCTGGCACGACGGCAAGGTCGTGGGCTGGGTGACCTCGGGGGCCTTTGGGCACCGCGCCGGCGCGTCGCTGGCATTGGGCTACGTGCCCGCTGCGCTGGCGGATGCCGACAGTGGTTTCGAGATCGAGATCATCGGCGAGCGTCACCGAGCCACCCGGCTGGCGGGCGCGGCGTTCGATCCGAGCGGGGCGTTGATGCGCGGTTGAGGAGGGGGTTGGGCCACATTCACTAGGCAACGACTGTTTTTGAGACCTGGCGCATGCTCCGCGCACCCCTGGAAATGCTAACTTGCGCCCCCACGATAAGGACCTCCCACAGGACTTTATTTGTGGGATCGACGATAAATGGATTTGGAGATTGACATGCTTGCAAACATCGCCCGTTGGGGCAGCAATACGCTACTGATCGGCATGGCCGTGATGACCTACGCGGTATTCGTATTGGCCCGATAATCGACGGTTTACATCACCCGGGAGCTCGCTCGCCACGTTCATGATGCGGCGGCGGACGGGGCCGGTACGGCCTCGAGGTCTTCCGGGCTGATGCGTTGGGACTTCCACAGCACCCAGCTGTAATAACACAGGTAGTAGCCGATCACCGCGCACAGCAGTCCGACGGTAGCAGGACTCTTGACCGCGTCGGGCTGCCCGAAGCTCTGCATCGAAGCCGCGCCCTCTGCGCGCGTCGCGCCGTCCATCGAATAGATTTCGACCACCCGGTACGCGAGGCGTCCCACGAACAGCAGCGATACCGCGATGCCGGTATAGGTGTGCGGGATGTAATGCAGTTTCCCCTCGAAGGTTTGATAGCGGGTGCGCCGCGCGCCCCAGACCCCTAGCGCAATTCCCGCCAGCACGCCGCCGAGTTCGGCGAGCAGAAAACGGCCCGAACTCGCCGCCACCGGCACCAAGGAACACGCCAGCACGCCGAGGATGACCAGGCGGAAGCGCATGCGCGCGGGGCGCAGGAGCTGGCGCCCGAAACTGCGGCGCAGGCGGCGAAAGATCAGGAGTACCGCGAGCCCGGCGAAGGCGTAGGGAAAAATTCGTGAATAGTCGAATTGCATTTCGCTAATACTACAGGCATGACCGATGAAAGCGCAGCACCGGGGCGGCCGGAATTGACCCGGGGCGTGGGCCCGTGGGCGGCGATCGCCGTCAACGTTGCGAACATGATCGGCACGGGAGTCTTCCTCAAGACCCGCGTCATGACGTGCAACGTGGGCCACGCCCGCACGGTGCTGCTGGTGTGGATCGCGGCGGGACTGCTGTCCCTCGCGGGGACGTTTTCCTATTCGGAAATCGCGGCGATGATGCCGGAGGCGGGCGGGGACTATATCTATCTGCGCCGCGCCTACGGGCGGCTCACGGGGTTTCTGTTCGGCTGGATGTCGGTGGCGGTGGCCCGCACCGGCTCACAGGCGGCGCTCGCGGTGGGGCTGGCGATTTTCATGAACGTGGCGCTCGGCGGCGTGCTCGAGGCTTGGCAGATCCGCAGCGACGTTCTCGGCGTGCGGTTTCATATCAGTGGGCTGACGCTCGTGGCGCTCGCCGCGATCTGGGCGGTCGCACTCATCAATTGCGCATCGGTGGTGGCCGGCGGCCGCACCACGCTCATCGTGACCATCGCCAAAGTCGTGCTGGTGTTCGGTGTGGGATTGGCCGCGTTCTTGTTCGCGCCGGGCCACTGGTCGAATCTCGGCGCGTCCGGTCTCGATGGCACGTGCGAAGGCGTGGCCGCCAGCGCGCGCGGCGGCGTGGCCGGCTTTGGGGCCGCCATGCTCGGAGCATTGTGGGCCTACGATGGCTGGAACAACGTCGCATCGCTGGCCGGCGAGATCCGCAATCCCCAGCGCAATCTGCCGCGCGCCTTCATCGGCGGCATGCTGGTGGTGGGCGCCTTGTATTTGTTCGTGAACATCGCCTATTACTACGCGTTGACGCCGGTGGAGATCGCGAGCGTGCCGGCGAGTTCGTCGGTGGCCACCGAAGTGCTGAAGCGTTTTTTGGGTCCCATCGCCGTGTCGGTGACGGCGGTGGCGCTGATGGTCTCATCCTTCGGATCATTGCATTCGAGCGCGCTTGCAAGTTCCCGCATTCCCTTCGCCATGGCCCGCGACGGCCTGTTCTTTCGCGGCTTGGCGAAGCTCTCGCCGCGCTCCAATGTGCCGGCGCGTGCCGTGGTGGCCGAGGCCGCGTGGGGCAGCGTGTTGGCGCTTTCGGGATCCTACGACGCGCTCACCGACTCGGTGGTCTTCGTGTCGTGGGCGTTCTACGGACTCAGCATGGCGTCGCTGTTCATCTTCAGACGCACGCTGCCGGAGGCGCCACGCCCCTATCGGGCCTTGGGGTATCCGGTCGTTCCCCTGATGTTTCTGTTGGCGACGGGAGCGCTGCTGGTCAACACCTTCGTCGCCGAGCCGCGTCAGGCCCTGCAAGGCGTCGCCGTCCTGCTCGCCGGGCTGCCGTTTTATTGGTGGTGGTCGCACGCCGCAGCGCGTTAGCGGCGCGTGCGAAGAGCCCTGCTGGTAGTAGACTGTGCTCGCCCGCGCGCCTCCACTTACCGCGAGGGTGGAGGGTGCATGCGGTATCGATTTCCGGCCTTGATGTGTCTGTCACTGTGCGCATCGATCGACCTCGGCGCGCAATCGATCGAGCCGGATACGGCTGAGCCTCGGTCGGTCGAAGAGATTGCCAAGGCCACCACCGAACCGCGCTTCTCCTCGCCCTGGGTAGCCTACGTTCCAGCCTCCGCCACGGTGCCGTCGCCCAAGGCATTCTTCGGCCGCATCGCCGGCGCGCCGGGCGAACTGGTGAACTCCAGCCAGGCCTACGCGTATTCGCGCGCCCTTGCGTCGGCATCGCCGCGGGTCAAGGTATTCACGATCGGCAAGTCCGAGGAAGGCCGCGACATCGTCTTGTTGGCGATCGCAGACGAGAAGGGCATTCAGAGTCTCGAGTCGTTGAGAGCGGCGAGCGCCGCTCTCGCCGATCCGCGCACCCTGGATCCAGCCGCCGCGGAGCGGCTGATGGCGAGCTCCCGGCCTTTTTACTACTTCAATGCCGCCTTGCATTCGGACGAGACCGGCTCGACCGAATCCGTGCTCGAGCTCGCCTATCGCCTGGCCGTGTCGGACCAGCCCATGATCCGCCGTATCCGCGAGAACCTGGTGGTGCTCATCAATCCGGTATGCAACCCGGACGGCCGCGACAAGCAGGTCGAATGGTTCTACCGATATCTGAAGGGCAAGACCGACCGCGATACGCTGCCGCGGCAATCGCCGCCGTACTGGTCCAAGTACGCGTTCGTCGACATCAATCGCGATGCCCACCAGCTGACGCACGAAACCACCAAGGCGGTGAGCCGGATGTTCTTCGAGTGGCATCCGGTCATCGTGCACGATCTGCATGAGAGCGTGCCGCTCATGATGACCTGGAACGGAACCGGTCCCTACAATCCCAACATCGATCCCATCACCTTCACCGAATTCCTCACGTTGAGCTTTCATGAGGTCGAGGCCATGACCGGACTCGGCATGCCGGGCGTGAGCACGTGGAATTTCGGCGAGGGGTTCGGCCACATGTTCATGGATTCGGTCGCGATGAACCACAACGCCATCGGCCGCGGCTATGAAACGTTCGGCAACGGCACGGCCGAGACCCTGGTGCAGTCGCTCTCCCCCGAAGAAACCTCGCGCGAGTGGTATCGCGTGCTGCCGCCGCCCACCGGCAAATTCTCGTGGTCGGCGCGGGACAACGTCAATTACAACGAAACCGGGGCGCTCGCGGCGTTGGATTACGTCGCGACGAACGCGACCATGCTGCTGCGCAACTTCTACACCAAGAGTCTTCACAGCTGGCGCAAGGGAATCGAAGAGGCGCCCTATGCATTCGTCATCCCCGCGGACCAGGGCGATCCGACGCGCGTGGGGCAAATGGTGGCGCGCCTGCAGGCCCAGCATATCGAGGTGAGCCGCAGCGACGCGCCGATCAGGGTCGAGGAGGGTGAGTTCCCCGCCGGCAGCTACGTGGTCCGCCTGGACCAGCCGTACCGCAACTATGCGGTCGATCTGCTGATGCCGCAGAAGTATCCGAAGGACGGCGGCGAACCCTACGACGACGTGTCGTGGGAGCTGCCGGCCTACTATCACGTGCAGGCGGCCGCCATCGCCGATCCTTCCATTCGCAATGCCAAGCTCGAATTGCTGACGGCGCCGCCGCATCCCGAGGGCCGGGTCGCGGGCGCGGGCCCGGTGTTCCTCTTGAAGGATTCGGGACAGGAAGGCCTGCTCGAGGCTCGCTACCGTCTCGCGCGTTACCACGTGAACATCGCCGAACGTGCGTTCGAACTCGACGGCATCAGCTATCCGGCGGGCTCGTGGCTGTTGCCTGCGCAGGCCGGCATGGCCGAAGCCCTGCGTGCGGTCGCGTCCGGGATGGGCTTGGAGTTCGCGAGTGCGCGCGCATTACCCGATGTCGCGCAGCACGCCGCGCCCGCGCCGCGCCTCGGATTGTGGGTTCCCTGGGCCGATACGGATTCCATCGGTTGGGTGCGCTATTCGCTGGATCAGCGGCACATTCCCTACACCTACGTGCGGGACGAAGACGTCCGCGCCGGCAATCTGCGCCATAAGATCGACGTGCTGCTGTATGGACATGTCGATCTGGAGCTCGCCGAGCAGATTCAGGGCATCCCCAAATCCTGGGGCCCCATGCCCTTCAAGAAAACCGCGAAAACGCCGAGTTTCGGGACGCCGGCGTCGTCGGACGACATCACTGGCGGCATCGGTTGGCCGGGGCTCGAACGGCTCCAGGAGTTCATCGAACAGGGCGGCTTGATGGTGACGCTGGGAAACGCCAGCATGTTGCCGATCGAAGGCGGCATCGTCCGTGGGGTGCGCCGCGATTCCGGCGGAGTACCGCGCAGTTCCGCGGGCGGCGGTGCAGCGGCAGCCGCGGCCGCGCAAGATGCCGTGACGCGAACGCCCGGGGCCCACGTGCGGGTCACTTTCGCGCGCGCGGATCACCCGATCGCGTACGGCTATCCGTCATCGAGCTACGTCTTCCGGCAGAACTTCGCCTTGTATTCGACGCCGCGGCGCTGGCTGCGCATGGCGTACTGCACGAGTTGTCTCGATGGCCCGATCGATGCGCGCAGCGTGGTGCTGCAATGGGGCGGGAACGACGGTGCACCCTTCGTCGTGAGCGGGCAGGCCTGGGGCGAGGACGGCATCATCGGCCGTCCCGCGATTCTCGATACACCCGTGGGCCGCGGCCACGTTAGCGCCTTCAATTTCAATCCGCTGTACCGCGATCTGAATCGCGGCGACCATCGCATGGTTTGGAACGCCCTCCTGAATTGGCAAGCGATCCTGGCCGATCGAAGTGCGGCGCCAGTCGGGCAGTGATGCCGCGTGGGAAGGCCGTCCCCGGGGGCGGCCTTCCTTGCTGGTGCGCTCGTGTGGAAGCAGCACCGTGCGTTAAGCCGGCAGATCGAATACCAGCACCTCGGCCTCTCGTCCCTGCTCGACATGCACCCGAGATCCGCTGGAGATCTTCAGCGCATCGCCGGCGTTGAGCACGGACCCATTGGCCGTGAGCGTACCGCGCGCCACATGCACGTAGATTTTGCGGCCTGCCGCGACCTTAAGATCGGCGCTCTCGCCGGCATCGAAAAGTCCGGCGTAGATCCTCGCGTCCTGATGGATCAGGAGCGAGCCCTCGGCCGCATCGGGCGAGACGATCAGGCGCAGCCGCCCACGCTTCTCCCGGGGATCGAATCGTTTCTCTTCGTAGCTGGGCTCGATGTTGCGGGCGCTCGGCTGAATCCAGATCTGCAGGAAATGCACACCCTTGCTCGAGCTGGGGTTGAACTCACTATGGCGCACACCGCTGCCGGCGCTCATTCTCTGCACGTCGCCCGGCCTAATGGTGGAACCGTTGCCCATCGAGTCCTCGTGGGCGAGTTCGCCCTCGAGCACGTAGCTGACGATTTCCATATCCCGATGGCCGTGTGTGCCGAAACCTGCTCCGGCCTGCACGCGATCCTCGTTGATGACGCGCAGCGGACCGAACTCCACGTGTTGCGGATCGAAATAGTCGGCAAATGAAAATGTGTGGTAGGACTTGAGCCAACCGTGATCCGCAAACCCTCGTTCATCGCTTCGTCGTATATCGTTCATGGGAACCTCCGTTCGACCACAGAATAGACTCCACCAATTTCATAAAAAAAGCGCAAAATTCGGGTCAAACCCATCGAAAAAATGGATCTATCGGTGACCTTTACAAAGACGACATTGGAGCAGTGGACAGTGCTCGCGGCCGTGGTCGATCACGGGGGATTCGCCCAAGCGGCCGCCAAATTGCATCGCAGCCAGTCCGCCGTCAGCTACGCCGTGGCCCGGCTGCAGGAGGCGTTGGATGTCCCGCTGCTCGAAATCGAAGGCCGAAAGGCGGTACTGACGGCGCACGGCCGCGCGCTGCTCACGCGGGCGCGCGCCGTCATTCACGATCTGCACACCCTGGAGCTCTTGGCTCGCAGCCTGAAACAGGGCTGGGAGCCGGAACTTCGGCTCGTGGTGGACGCCGCGTTTCCGCGGCCGCGCCTGCTCGAGATCGTCGCGGAGTTGCAAAAGACGTGTCCCACGACCCAAATTCAATTGTCCGACGCGGTGCTGTCGGGCGCCGAGGACGCCATCGTTCAGGGCAGCGCCGACGTAGTCGTTACCAGTCGAGTCCCCGCACATTTTCTCGGCGATCGATTGCTCGATGTCGAATTCATCGCGGCCGCGCGGCCGGATCATGCCTTGTTTCAGCTCGGCCGCGAATTGACCGCGGACGATCTGGTGCGGCATGTGCAAGCCGTGGTGCGTGATTCGGGCTCGGCGCATCGGGATGAGGGGTGGCTGGGGGCGGAACTCCGGTTCACCGTGAGCAGCATGGAATCCTCGCTGGCGACGCTGCTCGCCGGTCTCGCCTACGCCTGGCTCCCGGAACACATGCTGCGGGATTTCTTGCGCGATGGGCGATTGAAGCGGTTGCCGCTGCTCAGCGGTGGCTCCCGCATCGTCTCGCTGCACATCGTCCTCGCGCGTCCGGAACTCTTGGGTCCAGCGGCCCGTGCCGCGGTGGCGGCGTTCGGTAGGCGCTCCCCTACATCGGGTCACGCGCCTTCCTGACTGTTTCGGCGGGAACCAACCCGTACTCTCCCTTCCAGCGAATCGCGCCCACGGGAGATACACATGTCGATAAGCACCATTCTACTGATACTACTGGTTCTCCTCCTGATCGGCGCGCTTCCCGCTTGGCCGTACAGCAGCGGCTGGGGCTATTACCCGAGCGGCGGACTGGGCCTGGTGCTGATCATTCTGCTGGTCCTCGTCGTCACGGGTCGTTTATAGCATCGGGCTCGAGGCGCCGACGGGATTTGGACAACAGGGAGAGACGTCATGAATAGCCGACTTTCACGGGCTTTGATTGTGATGCCGTTGCTCGCCTCGGCGGCTCTATTGTCCCCCGCCTCGGCGAGCGCGCCGGCACGATGCGGACTTGCGGCGCGCGCCGGCGCGCCGACCAAATTCGACTACGTCGTGCTCGCAAGCTTGGCCGACTCATCCAGCCTCCTATCTATGTCGACATACAACATCAGCGCGCCGAATAAATAGCCGCGACAGCGCCGCTCAAGGCATCGGTAACGCGGCGCTCATGGGGCGCCCTGCCAGCCGGTGTTCGTCGAGAATGACGACGATGCCGCTGGTAACGACGATGCCCGCGCCGATGAGCAAGCTCACCGACGGCGACGCGGACCAGAACACCCAGTCGATCAAGAACGCCCAGAGAATGGCCGTGTATTCGAAGGGCGCGACCACGGAGGGCGGCGCACGCCGGAAGGCCTCGGTCAGCCACAGTTGGCCGAGCGCCCCCGACACGCCGATGGCCGCGAGCCAGAGCCAATCGCCGGCCGCCACCGGCGACCAATCCCGCCACGCCAAGAGACCCGATGCCACGCCGACCAGGCCCAAGTACCAGAACGCCATCGACAGGCTGCTGTTGCCGGGTCCCAAGGTGCGCACGGTCAAGGCGCTCAGGGCGTAACACACCGCCGCGATGGCGGCCGCGGCGGCGGCCACCATGGAAAACGGCCCCTTGTTCCACGGCTGCAATATCACCAGCACGCCGCATAGCCCCACCGCAATGATCAGCCAGCGACGGGCCGTGACGCGTTCGCCGTGTATGGGCACCGACAAGGCGGTCATCAATAACGGCACCGCCAGAAACAGCGAATAGGTTTGCGCCAGGGTCAGGCGATGGACGGCGAATACGAAGCTCGTCAGCATGACGATGCCGAGCGCGCCGCGTAGCCCATGCAGCCATGGTTGCGTGGGCCGCAGACTCCGCCAGGAGCGCTGCCACGCGATGGCTGGCAGCAGGCAAATCAAGGACGACAGGGCGCGAAGGCACGCGATCTGCAGCGGCACGTAGTGCGCCGACAGATGCTTCATCAGCGCATCCATGATGGAGAATACGAACACCGCGGCGATCATGAACAGGATGCCGCGCAGGCGGTGGAGGGGGTGTTTGCGTGATGACATGGGGACGTGAATCTGGGGGTTCTTGTCCGCCTAGTGTAGAGGAGGCCATGGCTCGCCATCGAGAGATCCGCAGGATGGGCGTCATCGGCGCGATTGGAGCACCGGCCGGCCGCAGTTGGCCGGCCGGTGCCACCGTCGCCAAGGCGGCGCGGGCCGGTATTCGGGAGCGCCCGCGCAGCTAAATGGAGACGCGCTGCGGCTGCATCCCCAGCGCTCGCCGGCGCACGTCCATCATCTTCAGGATCATGGGGGTCAGGATGAGCTGCATGGCCAGTTCCATTTTGCCGCCGGGGGCGACGATGATGTTCGGGCGCGACATGAAGGAGTCGTGAATCATTGACAGCAGGTAGGGAAAATCGATTCCCTTCGGGTTGGCGAAGCGAATCACCACGAAGCTCTCGTCGGCGGCCGGGATGTATCGGGCGGTAAAAGGATTGGATGTGTCGACCGTCGGCACGCGCTGAAAGTTGATGTGCGTCTGCGAGAACTGGGGGCAGATGTAATTCACGTAGTCGGGCATGCGCCGCAGGATGGTGTCGACCACCGCTTCGGTCGAATAGCCGCGCGTGCCCTTGTCGCGATGCAGTTTCTGTATCCACTCCAGATTGATGATGGGAACGACGCCGATGGTCAGATCCGGGTGCTGCGCCACATTCACCTCGGGCGTGACCACCGCACCGTGCAGGCCCTCGTAGAACATCAGATCGGTATCGGCGGGGATATCCTGCCACTCGGTGAACGTGCCGGGATCCTGCTTGAAGGGCGCGGCTTCCTTATCGTCGTGCAAGTAGCGGCGGATTCTGCCGGTACCGGATTCCCCGTATCGGCGGAACAGCGCCTCCAATTCCGCGAACAGATTGTTCTCCGGCCCGAAGTGGCTGAAATGATTGTCGCCCCTGGCGGACGCCTCCGCCATCGCTTCTTTCATCTCGAGGCGGTTGTAGCGATGGAAGGAGTCGCCTTCCACGAGCACGGCATTGATGTGCTCGCGTCGAAAAATCCAATTGAAAGTGCGCGTCACGGAGGTGGTGCCGGCTCCGGAGGAGCCGGTGACGGCAATGATGGGATGCTTTGCTGACATGTGGGTCGCCCTGCGCGGTCGGTTAGTTTTGAAGGAACAAGGAACGTTCTTTGAACAGCGGGGAGCTGTAGATCCGATCGAGCCCTTGGTCGTGTTCATGATGGTACTGTTCGATCCGCTCGACTTCGGCCTTGCAGCCGAGAATCAGCGGCACGCGCTGGTGCAGCTCGGTCGGCTGAAGATCCAGGATGCGGGCGTTGCCGGTGGAGGCCGCGCCTCCTGCCTGTTCGACCAGCATCGCCATGGGATTGGCCTCGTACAGCAGCCGCAGACGGCCGGGTTTGGCGGGATCCTTGGTGTCCCTCGGGTACATGAAGAGGCCGCCGCGGATCAGAATTCGGTGCACCTCGGCAACCAACGACGCGATCCAGCGCATGTTGAAATCCTTGCCGCGCACGCCGCCGTGTCCGGCGAGGCATTCCATGACGTAGCGCTTCACCGGCGGTTCCCAAAATCGCTCATTGGATGCGTTGATGGCGAACTCGTTGGCCTCCGCCGGGATGCGCATGTTCGGGTGGGTCAGAATGAATTCGCCGAAACCGCGGTCGAGGGTAAAGCCGTGCACGCCGCGTCCCACCGTGAACACCAGCATGGTGGTCGCGCCGTAAATCGCATAGCCGGCGCACAGCTGCTGCGCTCCGGGTTGCAGAAAGTCGGCGGCCGTGGGCGCATCGGTGCCGTTCGGCGACTTCAAGACCGAAAAAATACTACCTACCGGTGCGTTGATGTCGATGTTGCTGGACCCGTCCAAGGGGTCGAAGGACAACAGGTATTTGCCGCGGGGGTACTCGGCGGGTATTTGATAGGGCTCCTCGAGTTCTTCCGACACCATGCCGGCCAAGTGGCCGCCATACTCGCTGGTGCGCAGGAAAATGTCGTTTGACATCACGTCCAGTTTCATCTGTGTCTCGCCCTGGACGTTGATGGCTTGCGCGGAGCCGTGCGCGCCGGCCAGGGCGCCGCGGCCGACGATGAAGCTGATGCGTTTGCACGCCAGCCGGACATAGTTGAGCAGCGCCGTGAAGTCCCCGTTGGCTTCCGGGTAGCGACGCTGCTCTTCGATCATGAATTCCGTTATGGTTTTTTCGCGAGTCATTTTTTTGAGTCCCCCTGGCGTTGAATCGGTGGCGTGCAAAGAAGTCAGTGCGCGAGCAGGTCGCTTACGGCGCTCAAGTGCCGGTTGATCTCACGGATGCCCACCATCGAATTGCCCAGCAGCGACACTGCGCGCGGCATCAAGGGCCGTTCGGGCGAGCCCAACGACGGCAATACCAGGTCCGCCCCGGAAAAATCCTCGGTTCTGGTCCAGTAACTGGGCGTGACCAGCGTGAACAGGCCCGCCGCCTTGGCCGCGCGCAGCCCGTTTGCCGAATCCTCGATCGCCACGCAGGCGTCGGGGGAGGCCCCGAGCCGCTGCCGCACATAATCGTAGATGTCCGGTGCCGGCTTTTTCTTGAGCGGCCGATCGCCCGCGCCGATGACGGCGAAACGGTCCAATGCCGACTCGCCCAGGTGGGTGTGCAGCAACGCTTCGATGTTGGCGAACGTCGTGGTCGAGGCGATGCAGACCCTGACACGGGAGCGGGCGGCCTCGTCCAGCAGGCGCAGCACGCCGTCCCGCAACGGCACCCGTCCCCCGTGCACGCTGCGGGTGTAATTTCGCGTCTTGGCCCGGTGTATCTCTTCGATACGCCGCATGTACCCTTGCCGTACGCCGGCCGATGCGTCGAGCGAATCGATGTGGGCGGCGAGGCGCTCCTTGCCCCCGGTGGTCGACAACAAGTGCGCATAGGTCGGCCGGCTCCAATTCCAGGCGATGCCGAGCTGCTCGAAGGCCTCGTTGAAGGCGCAGCGATGCGCCTCCTCGGTGTCCGCGAGCGTCCCGTCGACATCGAAGATCAGCGCCTCGAGCTTCATGTGAACACGCGGCTCGCGCGCAGGTCTTCGCCTTCGATGGTCATGAGCGCCTCGCGGTCGAGCTGTCGCCCTTTTTGCTCGAACAGGCGATTCGCCTGCCGCAGGCGCGCCCGATCGAGCGCATTGCGGATGGAGCGGGCGTTTGCGAAATGCGGCTGCTTCATGCGCAGCGGAATGTACTCGTGCAGCGCGGCCAGCCCGGATCCGCTCAGACGATATTGCATGGCGGCGAGCATGCGCTGGGCGATCTGTTCGAGCTCGACCGGCAAATAATCCGGAAATTCCAGGTGATGGGCGATGCGCGAGGACAGGCCCGGATTGGAACGGAAAAAAGTTTCCATTCGATCGGCGTAGCCGGCGAGGATCACCACCAGATCGTCGCGCTGATTCTCCATCACCTGCAGCAGGATTTCGATCGCCTCCTGACCATAGTCGCGCTCGTTCTCCGGCCGGTACAAGTAATAGGCTTCATCGATGAACAGCACACCGCCCATGGCCTTCTTCAATATCTCCTTGGTCTTCGGGGCCGTGTGACCGATGTATTGTCCGACCAGATCGTCGCGCGTCACCGCCACCAAGTGGCCTTTGCGCACGTAGCCCAGGCGGTGGAGTATCTGCGCCATGCGCAGGGCGACCGTGGTCTTGCCGGTACCGGGGTTGCCGGTAAAGGACATATGCAAAGACGGCGACCCGCCGGCGAGGCCGAGCTGCTTGCGCGCGCGTTCCACCAGCAGCAAGGCGGCGATGTCGCGGATGCGCGCCTTCACCGGCGTGAGGCCGATGAGCTCACGGTCGAGTTCATCGAGC
>PLAH01000123.1:0-129 GCA_003134045.1 Gammaproteobacteria bacterium | reverse complement strand
ACGACAGCCGCGTCGTCTCGAAGCCGCGTGTGGCATCGAAGGCGTTCACCCGAACGTACTCCTGCGGATGGGCCTTGCGGCAGGCCTGCACTTCGAGCATGGCGCCCGCGGCGTCCTTCAGATCGAACA
>PLAH01000119.1 GCA_003134045.1 Gammaproteobacteria bacterium | reverse complement strand
AGATGGCGGCGCCGCGCGCCTGGCCCAGCTTCAGTGCGCTGTCGGGATTGCGATTGACGAACACGCGTTCGATGGCGATTTCCTGCGGCCGATACTGCGCGACGACGGTCTGGACACAGCGGAAGATCTCGCACAGGCGCGCCGCGAATTCACCCTGGCCGGTGCGGATGACGCCGCTCGCGACATAGGCCAGGCGCGGCCCGATCACGTCCACGACGCCGAAGCCGGTGCACTGCGAACCGGGATCGATTCCGAGCACGCGGATGGTCATGGGAAGTGGCATGGGAGGTTATCATAACTCATGGAAACCACCGCAACGACCCGGGCGGCCAGCGCCCGGCTGAATGCCGGCTTTGCGGCGTTTCGCGAGCTCGATCTGCCGCCCGGCGCCGCCGCAACGCGGGCTGGCGCGCTCGAGGTGGCGGAAATCGTGCATACCCTCGATGCCGACGACGATGTCGTCCTGGCGGCGCTGCTGCAGCCGCTGCTGGACGCCAAATGGATCGAACGCGAGACCGCCGAGAAGCGGTTCGGGGAGGAACCCACCCGTCTCGCCCGGGCGTTGGGCCAGCTGGGACACTTCGGATTGCCCGCCGATTGGACGCCCGAGCGCGGCCTCGAAGCGGGCCAAGCCGAAGCCTTGCGCAAGATGCTGCTGGCGGTGATCGGCGATGTGCGTTTGGTCGTGGTGCGGCTTGCCGAGCAGCTGCAGAAAATGCGCTCGGCCAAGTCGTTGGATGCCGCCACCCAACGAAAATTCGCGGTCGAGACCCGCGAGGTATACGCGCCGCTCGCCAATCGACTCGGCGTCTGGCAGGTAAAATGGGAACTGGAGGACCTCGCGTTCCGCTATCTGCAGCCGGCGCAGTACAAGCACATCGCGGCCGCCCTCAAGGTGCGCCGTTCGGAGCGCGAGCGCTACATCGATGAACTGAAGACGCTGCTGCAAGCGGAACTGCGCGGCGCCGGCATCGAGGCGAGCATCGACGGACGCCCCAAACATATCTTCAGCATCTGGCGCAAGATGCAGGTCAAACAACTCGCGTTCGAACAGATCATGGATATCCGCGCGGCGCGCGTGCTCGTGAACACCGTGGCCGAGTGCTACGCCGCCTTGGGGGTGGTGCACTCGCTGTGGCAATTCATCCCCGGCGAATTCGACGATTACATCGCGACGCCGAAGGACAATCTCTATCGTTCCATCCACACCGCCGTGATCGGACCCGGCGGCCAGCCGGTCGAGATCCAGATTCGCACGCACGAGATGCACGCCAACTCCGAACGCGGGGTCGCCGCGCACTGGCGCTACAAGGAAGGCGGCCGCACCGATCAGGCATACGAACGCAAGATCAATCAGCTGCGGTCGCTGCTATCGCCCGTCGAGGGCGCCGAGGGCACCGAAACACCGAACGACTTCCTGGATCGGATGCGCGTCGATCTGTTTCAGGACCGCGTCTATGCCGTGTCGCCCAAAGGCGAAATCGTCGACGTGCCGGTGGGCGGCACGCCCTTGGATTTCGCTTACCAGGTGCACACCGACTTGGGCCATCGCACGCGCGGCGCCAAGGTCAACGGCCGCATGGTGTCCCTCGATACGCCACTCAGGAACAGCGACACCGTGGAAATCATCGCCGGCAAGACGGCTCACCCCTCGCGCGATTGGCTCAACGCGCAGTCAGGCTTTCTCGCAAGCCCCCGCCATCGCAACAAGGTGCGTGCCTGGTTCCGCAAGCAGAACGAAACCCAGAACAAGGCCGAGGGCCGCGCCCTGCTCGATCGCGAGATTCAGCGGCTCGGCGTGAACAGCCCACCCATGCCGGACCTCTTGGGCGAACTGCGCCTGCCGAGCATCGACGCCTTGCACGAAGCGTTGGGCCTGGGCGAAGTCAGCGGTGCCCAGGTCGCGGGCGCCATCCAGCGGCTGCTGCATGCGCGTATCGTCGCGCGCATCGATACACCCGTCCGGGCGAAACCGGTTCCCGAGCGCGAACCGGAGACCGAAGTGCAAGGCATCGGCGATCTGCTCTCGACCTATGCCCGCTGCTGCAAGCCCGTGCCGCCGGAGCCGATCGCGGGCTACATCACCGTGGGCCGCGGCGTCAGCATCCATTCCCAAACCTGCGCCAATCTCGCGCGCCTGAGCGTCAAGGCGCCCGCGCGGATTCTGGCCGTCGCCTGGGGCCCGCTGGGTTCGCGCGAATTCCCCGTGGACATCGAAATCGAAGCCTTCGACCGCCGCGGACTGGTACGGGATGTCAGCGCCGCACTGGCGGACGAGAAAATCAGCATACAGGCCATGAACACCGTCACCGACAAACACGACCACCTCGCCCGCATGCGCATCGCCGTCTCGATCACCGGCCTGCCGCAGCTGTCGCGCGTACTCGCGCGCATCGCACAAGTGCCGAATGTGGTCAGGGTGCGCCGCAAGAAATAAGCGCGGCGGCTATTTTCTTTAGCGATTGATCCCGTCGATCATCTTCTTGTCCACCGCCAGCGCGGCCTCGTGGATGGCTTCCGACAACGTGGGATGAGCGTGGATGGTGCGCTGAATGTCCTCGGTGCTGGCTGAGTACTCCATCGCGAGCACGGCTTCCGCAATGAGTTCGCCGGCCATCGGGCCGATCACATGCACGCCCAGCACCTCATCGTCGTCCTTGGCGGAGACGATCTTCGCCATGCCTGCGCCGGCTTCCATCGCGCGTGCGCGGCCGCTGGCGGCGAACGGAAATGCGCCCACTTTGTAGGCGCGGCCGCTGGCCTTCACTTGCTCCTCGGTCTGCCCCACCCAGGCAATTTCGGGCGTCGTGTAGATCACCGACGGAATCACCTTGTAATTCACTTCGCCGAACTGGCCGGCAATCAGGTCGGCGACCATCACGCCCTCTTCCTTGCCCTTGTGCGCGAGCATCGGGCCGCGCACCACATCGCCGATCGCCCACACGTTCGGCACCGTGGTGCGGCAATGTTCGTCCACCTGCACGAAGCCGCGCGCGTCGAGTTCGACGCCGGTGCCCTCGGCCAAGAGACCTTCGGTGAACGGTCGGCGCCCGACGGCCACCACCAGCTTGTCCACCTGCAGCGTGTGCTCGCCCTGCGCGTCCGCGTATACCACGTCGACGCCGCCGCTGGTCGCGGCGGCGCTCAGCACCTTGGCGCCGAGCTTGATGTCGAGACCCTGCTTCTTGAGATGCCGCTGGGCTTCCTTGGCAATGGTCTGATCCACCATCGGCAGAAACTGCTCCAGGGCCTCGAGCATGGTCACGGTGCTGCCCAGCCGGCGCCACACGCTGCCGAGTTCCAGCCCGATCACACCGGCGCCGATCACGCCCAGCCGGCCGGGAACCGCATCGAGCTCCAGCGCGTCCCAGGAATCGATGATGGCTTTGCCATCGTGCGGCACGGACTTGAGCCGTATCGGGGTCGAGCCCGAAGCCAGGATCACGTTCCTGGCTTGCAACATATTTTCCGAACCATCCGGCGCCGTGACCAGCACCTGATTGCCGGGCAACAGCCGGCCGTGCCCTTGGATGCCGACGACACCGTTGGCTTTGAACAAGGCGAGGATGCCGTTGGTCATGGTCTTGACGACGGAGGCGCGGCGCTTTTGCATGGCGCCCAAGTCGAGCGTGATGCCGCCCAGCTTGATGCCGTGGATGCCGAACTCGTCCTTGGCTCGTTGGAACAGTTCGGAGGATTCCAGCAGGGCTTTGGAGGGGATGCAGCCCGCGTTCAGGCAGGTGCCGCCGAAGGCAAAGCTGCCGTCGGTGTTCTTCCACTCATCGATGCAGGCGACCTTGAGCTTGTTCTGTCCGGCGCGAATGGCCGCGGGGTAGCCGGCCGGTCCGCTGCCGATCACGATCACGTCGAATATCTCGCTCATACGTGCAGCACCATGCGGGCGGGATCCTCGAGACATTGCTTCACCGTGACCAGGAACAGCACGGCTTCGCGGCCGTCGATGATGCGGTGGTCGTAGGTGAGCGCGATGTACATCATGGGACGCACCACCACCTGGCCGCCGATCACCATGGCGCGATCCTGAATCTTGTGCATGCCCAGAATCGCGCTTTGCGGCGCGTTGACGATGGGCGTCGACATGAGCGAGCCGAACGTGCCGCCGTTGGTGATCGTGAACGTGCCGCCGGTCAGCTCCTCGATGGTGATGGTTCCGGCGCGCGCGCGGCCGGCGAAATTGGCGATGGACTTTTCGATGTCCGCGAAGCTTTGCTGGTCCGCATCGCGCAGCACGGGCACGATCAGCCCGCGCTCGGTGGACACCGCGACGCCCACGTCGAAGTACTCGTGATACACGATGTCGTTGCCTTCGACCGACGCGTTCACGGACGGGAATTTCTTCAGCGCCTCGACGCAGGCTTTGGTGAAGAACGACATGAAACCGAGCTTCACGCCATATTGCTTCTCGAACTGATCCTTGTAACGACTGCGCAGTTCGTTGACGGCCCCCAGGTCCACTTCGTTGAACGAGGTCAGCAAGGCCTGGGTGGCTTGCGCCTGCACCATGCGCTCGGCGATGCGCGCCCGCAGGCGGGTCATTGGCACATGTTGTTCCGCCCGTGCGGCCCGGGCGCTGTTGGTCGCGGCGGCCACCGCCGTCGGCGACGCCGCCGGAGGCGCGGCCGGAGGCGCGGCCGGTGCCGAGTCCTTGGCGGACAGATAGTTCACCACGTCCGACTTCGAGACCCGCCCGTCGCGGCCGGTGCCGGCCACGGCCTTCGGATCCAGTTTGTTCTCTTCCACCACGCGTTTCGCGGCGGGGCTCAGCTTGCCGGCGGACCCGCCGGCGCCCTCGGCCTTCGCGGCGCCCGCGGCGGTGGTCGTGGCGCCGTTCGAGGTACTCAGGATGGCGGGGGCACTGGCGCCGGGCACTGGCGTTGCGCCGGCAGCCGATGCACCGGGCGCCGCCGCCGCGCCTTCCTCGATCACGGCCAGCACCTGTCCGCTCGTCACCGTGGTGCCGTCGGACAATCGGATCTCCTTCAGAATGCCGGCCACCGGCGCGGGCACCTCGAGCACCACTTTGTCCGTTTCCAAGTCGACCAAATTCTCATCGCGCGCCACGGCATCGCCGGGCTTCTTATGCCAAGACACGAGCGTAGCGTCAGCCACCGATTCCGGCAGCTGCGGCACGCGCACTTCGATAGTCATGAACCAGTCCTAGTTTGAGCCGCCGGTAGGCGCATCGTTTGTCGGGAAGCTTCTTCCGGTGGCACGCCCTGCAAGGCCGCGGTGACCAGATTTTTCTGTTGTTGTTCGTGCAATGCCGCGATGCCGGTGGCCGGCGCCGCCGCGCCCGCACGGCCGGCATAGAGAAGTTCGTGCTTCGCGCTCAATGGCAGCTGCAAACGGTGCCGGATCTGGTACCAGCTGCCTTGGTTCTGCGGCTCCTCCTGACACCACACCACTTCGCGCGCATTCGAGTATTTGCGAATGATGGCCTCGTACTCCTCCGAGGGAAACGGATACAGCTGCTCGAGGCGGACGATGGCGGCCGAATCGCCCTTGGCCTCGCGCCGCGACTTCAGCAGGTCGAAATACACCTTGCCGCTGCACAGCACGATGCGCGTCACCGCGGACGGCTTGAGGTCGTCGACCTCGTCGATGACATTGCGAAAGCTGCCGGCGGCGAGCTCTTCGAGGCGCGACACCGACAATGGATGGCGCAGCAAACTCTTCGGCGTCATGATGATGAGCGGCTTGCGCAGCGCCCGTACCATCTGCCGCCGCAGCATGTGGAACATCTGGGCGGGTGTCGACGGCACGCACACCTGAATGTTGTACTCGGCGCACAGCTGCAGGAAGCGCTCGAGACGCGCCGACGAATGCTCCGGCCCCTGGCCCTCGTAGCCATGCGGCAGGAACAACGTGAGCCCGGACAGCCGGCCCCATTTGGCCTCGCCCGAACTGATGAACTGATCGATGATGACCTGCGCGCCGTTGCAGAAATCGCCGAACTGGCCTTCCCAGATGGTCAGGCAGTGCGGTTCGGTGGACGAGAATCCGTACTCGAACCCCATGACCGCCTCTTCCGACAGCACCGAGTCGGTGACGGTGAAGGTCGGCTGGTTGGTGGCCAGGTGCTGCAGCGGCACGTAGCGCCGGCCGGTGGGCTGATCGTGCAGCACGGCGTGTCGATGAAAGAACGTGCCGCGGCCGCTGTCCTGGCCGGTGAGCCGCACCGGATAGCCTTCTTGAATCAAGCTGGCGTAGGCCAGATTCTCGGCGCAGCCCCAGTCGAGGGCGAGATCGCCGGCCACCATGCGCTCGCGGGCCTGCATGATGGCGAGCACGCGGGGATGCAAATTCCAGTCGGTGGGATAGGTGGTGATGGCCTTGCCGAGCGCCTTCAGACGCCCCATGTCGACCGCGGTCTTCACCGGCTCGGACCAATCCGCTCCCAGATACTCGCTCCAATCCACCGTGTATTTGTTGCCGATGAGGCCGAGCGCGGCGCGCGCCTGCGGCTTGCCCTCATCCAGGCCGTTGCGATATTGCTCCATCATGCCCGCCGCTTCGTCGGGGGCGAGGACGCCCTCCGCGGCCAGTTTTTCGGCATACAGCTGCCGCACCGTCGGCTTCTTGCGGATCACCTGGTACATCAGCGGCTGGGTTGCCGCCGGCTCGTCGGCCTCGTTGTGGCCGTGCCGCCGGTAGCACACCAGGTCGATGACCACGTCCTTGTGAAATTTCATGCGATAGTCGAGCGCGAAGCGTGTGACGAAGCACACCGCCTCGGGATCGTCGGCATTGACGTGCAAAATCGGCGCTTCGACCATCTTCGCGACATCGGAACAATACAGCGTGGAACGTGCGTCCTTCGGGTCGCTGGTCGTGAACCCCACCTGATTGTTGACGATCACATGCACCGAACCGCCGGTGTAGAAGCCGCGGGCCTGCGACAGCTGCAAAGTCTCTTGGATGACGCCCTGGCCGGCGAACGCGGCATCGCCGTGAATCTGCACGGGCAAGACCTTGTCGCCGAGCGCGTCGCTGCGCCGTTCCTGGCGCGCACGCGCCGACCCCTCGACCACCGCGTTGACGATCTCCAGATGCGACGGATTGAACGCCAGCGCGACGTGCACGTTGCCCGACGGCGTCTTCAAGTCCGACGAGAAGCCCTTGTGATACTTCACGTCGCCCGAGCCGCGCAATTTGGCGAGGTCGTAATGGCCCTCGAACTCGTTGAACAGATCCTTCGGCGATTTGCCGAGCAGGTTCACCAGCACATTGAGCCGGCCGCGATGCGCCATGCCGATGATGGTTTCCTCGACTCCCACCTTGCCGCCCTGCTGCACCAGATCATCGAGCAGCGGGATCAAGCTGTCGCCGCCCTCCAATGAAAAGCGCTTCTGGCCCACATACTTGGTGTGCAAGTAGCGTTCGAGCCCTTCGGCGGCGGTGAGCTGCCACAGGATGTTCTTCTTCTCGTCGGTGCTGAAGCGGCGCTGCACGCGGGCCGATTGGAAATTGTCCTGCAGCCACAGACGCTCATCCGAATCCGATACATGCGCGAACTCCGCGCCGATGGTGTCGCAGTAAATGAAGTTGAGCGTGCTCAGGATATCCTGCAGCGTGCTGCGCTCGCGGATGGCGTCGGTGCGGCTGCCGGTGAAGAACTCCGTATCCAAATCCGCAGCGGACAAACCGAAATGCTCGAGGTCGAGCACATAAGGCTTGCCGCGCTCCTGTAATCCCAGGGGATCGAGCTTGGCAATCAAGTGTCCGCGATTGGCGTAGACCTGGATCAAGCGCGACACCGCGCCTTGTTTGGCGCTGGCCACGTCGGACGCACCCGACGAGCGGGCCGCGACGGGAGGCTGCTGCTGGCGCGCCAGCAGGCGCTCGCGAACTTCGCCATGCGCAACTTCGCTGGTCGAACCGCCCGCGAGGGAGCGGAAGTACGCAGCCCACGCCGGATCGACGGTTGCCGGATCCTTCAAGAACTGTTCGTAGAGATCCTCAATGAACCCGGCATTTCCGCCGGACAGAGCCGTAGTGGCTAGTTGGTCAGCAAGTGATTGGCTCATGAGTGCTTCGTGACTGCAAAAACCTCAATAAAATCAAGGCGATGGGACCAATCCCGGGGTTGGCGACAGACCCCTAGTTTAGACCAACGCGACACAATATGGAATGTGACACATGTCGCCGCCGTCACAATTCGGCGATATCGGCCGCCGTTTGCAGCATCCGGAACTCGTAACTCAGCAAGACTGCGTAGCCGATGAGAACGCAGTACAGCACCAGTTCCACCCGCACCACGCGCATGAATCGATAGCGCGCGACATACACCATGAGCAGCACGGCGCCGCCCGTCATGCCCATTTTGAGCGCGGCGAACACGGCGGCGCTCTTGTACACCACGGCGGCCATGAAGGGATTCACCTCGACGGCGCCTCGGTCCAGCAGCGTGAGCGTCATGAACGCGTCCGCCGCACTCAGCAGCACGATCGCCATGGCCACGGCCAGAAGGTGCGAGGCGTGCCAATCGAGCGTGTGGAAACTCAAATCGTCCAAGCGGCGCGGCGGCCGACGGCGGCGTGGGTTGAAATTGCCGTAAAGGACGGACCACCAGTGGCGGCGGCGCCGGTCGGCCCAGCTTCGCCGCTCGCTGTCCGTGGGACGATCTTCAAGCTTCATCCACGACACTATCCCGACACGCGTAGGGCGCCGGCAAGCACGATGCGTCATAATGCACACTTGCATGCACTATATTTTTTTTGGGCGCCCAGCGCTGCCATAATCTGCCGCATGCGCACCCTCACGATGCTATTAGGCGACGCGGACGCCGCGGCCCCCGAAGCCGCAGGCTTTTCGCCCACGCGCCTGCAGCGGCTCACCGCCGTGCTGCGCGCCGATATCGAGTGTGCCGCGATCCCCGGCGCGGTGGCGCTCATCGTGCGGCGGGGCCAAGTGGCGTATTTCGAAGCGTTCGGCTATGCCGACCGCGCCGCGCAGCGGACGATGCGGCGGGACAGCCTGTTCCGCATCGCCTCGATGACCAAACCGCTGACCGTGGTGGCGGCCTTGATGCTGATGGAACGTGGCCGTCTGCTGCTCACCGATCCGGTGTCGCGCTACCTGCCCGAGTTGCGCGACCTCAAGGTGGGCGTCGAGCGCATCGATGCCGAGGGCCGGCGGCACCTGACGTTGGAAGCAACCCAGCGCGCCATGACCGTGCACGATCTCATGCGCCACACGGCGGGCTTCACTTACGGTCAATTCGGCGATTCGCTGGTGCAGCGCGCCTATCGCGCGGCGCAGCTGATCGACGATCAACAGACCAATGCCGACATGGTGGCCAAATTGGCGAAGCTGCCGTTATCCCATCAGCCCGGCACCACCTTCGAATATGGCATGTCCACCGACGTGCTGGGCCGCGTCGTCGAAGTCGTTTCGGGCATGCCGCTGGATCGTTTCTTCGCCGAGAACATCACCGGGCCTTTAGGCCTGACCGATACGGCCTTCGGCGTCGAGCCCGGCGCATTGCACCGCCTGGCCGAGCCGCAGCGCGACGCGCAGCCGGGAGCGGCGCCGGCCCAGGTGCCCGCGGTGCTGCCCTACGACCCCGCTCGGCCGGCCCAGTGGCTCTCGGGC
>PLAH01000137.1 GCA_003134045.1 Gammaproteobacteria bacterium | reverse complement strand
TCTCGCAGTACATCCAGGACAATATCGAGGAGGCGATTTCTGGGGTCAAAGGGGCGAACTCCGTGAAGATCATCGGTCCCGACTTGACCGTTCTCGAGAGTCTCGCGCGCCAGGTCATGGAGCAAATGCGCCAGGTACGAGGTATTCAAGATCTCGGCGTTTTTCACGTGCTGGGTCAGCCGAATCTCAACATCAAGATCGACAGGGTCAGGGCCGCGCGCTATGGACTCAATACCGGCGACGTCAATACCGTCATCCAGGCCGCCATGGGCGGCGCAGTGGCCTCGCAAGTGCTCGAGGGCGACCGCTCATTCAACCTGACCGTACGACTGGCGCCGCAATTCCGCACCGGCATCGAGGCGATCGGCAACATCAAGGTCGGCTATCAAACGAGTTCGGGGGCGAATGCGTACATCCCGCTGCGTGAGCTGGCGGTCATTACCTTGGACAGCGGCCCCGCCTATATCTACCACGAAGCCATGAATCGCGATATCCCGGTAAAATTCAGCGTACGCGGCCGCGATCTCGGCGGCACCGTCGCCGATGTGCAAGCGCGAATCGATCGCAACGTCAAGCTGCCGCGAGGTTATCGCATTCAATGGGCCGGCGAATTCGAGGACCTGCAGCTTGCCAAACAGCGGCTCGCGATCGTGGTGCCGGTAAGCCTTGCGCTCATTCTCGTGTTGTTGTTCAGCCTGTTCAATTCGATGCGCGAGAGCCTGCTCGCGCTGGCAGGTATTCCCTTTGCCATTGCCGGCGGCATTCTGGCGCTTTTCGTCACGGGCCTGCCGTTCAGCGTCTCGGCGGCCATCGGATTCATCTCCCTGTTTGGCGTGGCGGTCATGGACGGCATCATCGTCATCACGTTCTTCAATCAATTGCGGCATCAGGGGATGGGGCCTCGCGATGCGATGGAACACGCGGCGGAGAAGCGCATGCGCCCGATGTTGATGACGGCGTTATCGGCGTGCATCGGCCTGGTTCCCGCGGCGCTGTCGACGGGTATTGGCAGCCAAGTCCAGCGTCCGCTCGCCACGGTGGTCGTGGGCGGCATGCTGTTGGGCCCCATCATGCTGTTGGTGGTGGTGCCGGCGCTGCGCATGATGTTCCTGCGCCCGGAGGATGGGCTTACGGCCAGCGCCGGGCCCTCGCGCAGTCCCCCGGAGGTAGCGCAGTGAAAGGAGCATGCCTGATGGGTATTTTGGGCCTCATTGCCGCGTCGGCGTTTGCAGGCGATGCCTTGGACACGGTCGCCTCGGCGGGGGTGTCGAAATCCGCCGCCGTGCAGGCCGTCCGCGGCCGAGCCGAGGACTCGTCCGGCCCGCACCTGCAGCAGTCCGGTGCCGTCCCCCGGCGGGCGCCGCAGAACGGCGGAAGCGCCGGGAATATCGGGCCTCGACGCCATGTCGCTCCCGCACCGTATGCGATCAAGGATCGGGCCGGCAGTGCAATCGCCGCGCCCCCCACTTTGCGCTTGCGGACCAACGCGCGTCGGCCGGAACCGTTACGGAAGCAGCGGTCTATGGCTGCGTTGACGCCGTCATCGCTTGTACAGGCGTCGCGGGCCAAACAGGACGTAAGCACCCACACCGTCGACATGGGGATCGTACGCCGTCAATCGCGTCCCGCCGATGTGCCGCGCGCGCAGGGCTCGGGCATCGGAGGGCCCGTGACAGGGCGCATCACGCGCACAGCCATCATCGACGGCAAGCAGATGCCTCGCCGGAGGTCTTGAGCCCGTTCACCCGCGGCTATTCGATCGGATCGGCAGTCAAGGCTGAATGAGCCGGCCGGTGGCCGCCTTGATGAGAGCCTGGGTACGGGTCGCAACCCCCAGTTTTCGACGCGCGTTATCGAGATGAAATTCGACGGTGCGCTTGCTGATTCCAAGAATCTGGCCTATTTCCCAAAATGTCTTGCCGCGGGCGGCCCAGGTCAGCGTTTGTACTTCATGGTCGCGCAGATCGACCTGCTTGGGCCACAGCGTATTCCTGGCTACCCGGGCGAGACGCGCGTTGATGACCGCCGCGAGGACATCGTAATCCACCGGCTTGGTCAGATAATCGTCCGCACCGAGTGCCCAGCCGCGGATTTCGCTTTCGTGATCGCCCAACGCGGTCAGAAAAACGAACGGCATGCGCTCGAATCGCGGCTCCATGGCGGTCAGGCTCTCCAGCAACTCGAATCCCGACATACCCGGCATGCCAATGTCGCACAGGACCAAGTCCGGATGCTCTTTGACTATCGCGGACAGGCCGTCGATCCCGTTGTATGCAATGCGCACGTCAAAGCCGCGGTCGATCAGTTCCTCGCAAATCAAGGCGGCCGTGCCGACATCATTTTCAATATAGAGGATGGTCTTGGGCGTCTTGACGACCGCCGACGCAGGTTCTGCCGCTTTCATGGAGGCACCGTAGCAAAGGCAGTATTAAAAGCGTATAAAAATTTCAGCGTGACGCTGGAATGACCCGGCTGGGACGGTGGCCGATGCTAGTCTGCGATATCGATGGGCAGCAACGCAAAGCACGATCGATGAAAGGGGCGCGATCCATCCGAGTGCGGCTGTCGCTGGTATTCGTATTCTTTCTCTTACTCGTGATCGCCATCGGCGTCGAGAGCCTGCGTAGCTTGAGCAATGTCAACGCGTTGTCGGCGCAGATCCGTGACCGCTGGCTCCCGAGCACGCGTGCGCTCGGCGATCTCAATAATTTCACGACGGACTATCCGGCGGCCGAGGCAGCGTTGCTTCGCGGCCAGGGTGTGGAAGAGCGCGCTCCCATACGCCGGCAGATCGATATCCTGGACCGTGAGATTGCTGCTTCAGAAAGGGCGTACGAGCGCATCCCTCATGACAAATCGGAGAACGATTTGTTCGCGCTGTTCGATTTACGGTGGGCCACGTATC
Organism: Gammaproteobacteria bacterium; assembly: GCA_003134045.1. Classification (GTDB taxonomy): domain Bacteria; phylum Pseudomonadota; class Gammaproteobacteria; order Steroidobacterales; family Steroidobacteraceae; genus Bog-1198. Next base: position 2,511 of record PLAH01000137.1, on the reverse strand, counting down.
GAGGCTTCGTCGCCCGGCGCGCTGAGCAGGGAGTCGAAGGCCCGGACGGCCGGACCGGCATATCGCTCCCGCCGTCCGCGGATGCCTATGCCAAGGCAAGCGCAGCACTCGAGGAACTGACCGAACGCAATGCGGCGAGCGCGCGGCGAGCCGGCGAGCAATCCGATCTCGCTTACCAAGGCGTTCGCCGCCGCATCCTGGTGACCATGGTCCTGACGGGGTTGAGCGCAGCCGGCGCCATGCTCTACGTGCAACGCTCGCTATCCGCGCCCCTGGTCGACCTGGCGGACCGCATGCATCGACTCGCGGCAAGCGAGATCGACCTGGAGGTGGCGGGGACCGCCCGGTACGACGAAATAGGAGACATGGCGCGAGCCGTCGTGGTGTTTCGCAAGAATGCCGCGGAATTGGCCGACAGTCGACGGGCGCTCGCGGAGCAGGCGCTCTTGCTGCAACAGAAACTCGTCGAAGAACGAGAAGTTGCGCAATTACAGCGAAACTTCGTCTCGATGGTGTCGCACGAGTTTCGCACGCCGTTGAGCATCATCGACGGTCAAGCGCAACGGCTGATTTCCCTGCGTGATCGGATGACGGGGCAGCAACTGGCCGAACGAGCGCACACCGTGCGCGGCGCCGTCCATCAAATGACTCAATTGATCGAAGATCTGATCGGCTTCGCCCGGGTGCTCGATGGCCCGCGCGACCTGCATTTTCAGCCGCGTCCGGTAGCATTGGCCCCGATCTTGCACGAGGTATGCAACCTGCATCGGGAGCTGGTGCCGGGGCTGTACATCGCGGAGCACCTCGACGCGTCCCTCGAGGTGTCGGGCGATGCACGGCTGCTGCGTCAGCTGTTCGACAATCTGCTGTCGAATGCGGCGAAGTATTCGCCGTCGGGGGGCAGCGTGACGGTCACCGCCTCACGCCACGACGAGCAAATCGAGATTGTCGTCGAGGACGGCGGCATCGGCATTCCCGAAGGCGACCAGGCGCGTATTTTCGAGCGCTACTACCGGGGCAGCAACACGGCCGGGGTGGCCGGCAGCGGAGTAGGCCTGTATCTGGTCAAGACCATCGTCGAGCTTCACCACGGAACGATCGCCATGGCGAGTCGTTCAGGCGCAGGCTCGCGATTCACGGTTCGATTGCCGGAACCCACGTCTGCGAATGCCCTGGCATGAGGCCGACCGTCGGCTCTCGTGGTTGTGGCGTCTACCTAATCGGGTCAGGAGATCCTCTGTCGCGGTTTCTTAACGTCATTTTTACGCGCAGTATGCGACTGTTCGCCGGGCGGGCATTCTTTACAAAAAATATATATCGCCTCGTCTATAAAGTCGCGGCGCGTCAAGCGTCCGAAGTCAGATGGTATTGGCAAGATGCACAAGGGATGGGTCATGAGAATCAATAGATATCGGTCTGCGTTGTTTGCAGTGGTCTCGGCGGGTTTCCTCACGTTCTCTCTCGCAGAGGCGGCGGAGCCGAGTCCACCGACTCCCGCGAGTCCGCTCGCTGGGGAGAATAGAATCGCATCCGGCGCCGTGGTGGGTGTGGTCAGAAACGCCGCGAAGAGCCCGATAGCCGGGGTCACCATCACGGCAGTTCGGGATAACGGCGCCAGCATTCGCGCGACCGTATCCGCGAGCGACGGCGTCTACACTTTCGCGGATATGACTCCCGGCAGATGGTCGATCACCGCACAGGTCGATGGCTATCCCGATGTGACGTTGCCTGCCGTGATGGTGGCCGCCGCCAAGGCGTCTCGCAGCGATATCGTGATGAATGTGCCCGCCACCGCGTCGAGTCCCCTGGCGCCGTCGCTCGCGGCTGCCCCGGCCCCGGCGGCAGCGCCCGGCATTTCCGAGTCGACGCTCATGGAGAAAATAAAGAGCGTGGTTCCCCTGGCCTTGCAGGCGCCGTCCCCGCCGGTCACCGACGCCAACGGCGTGGATAATTTCACCCCGTTTGCGTTCGGCGATTTCACGTGGCTGAACGGCAGCCCGCGCAACAAGGCGCCGGTGTTCGATACCAACTTCTTCACGCCGGACATCCGCCTCGACGCGCATTACATGCAGGATTTCAACGGACCGAAGGACCATACCATCGTCGGTTCGACCGAGTCGTTTCGCGCCGGCGAGTTTCAGGTGGAACAGATCAGCCTGGGCGGCGATTTCCACTATGACAACGTGCGTGCCCGCGTGCTGACCATGGCGGGACTGTTTGCGACCACGACGCCGCGCAACGATGCGAGTTCCGCGGTGGGTCAGTGGGACTTGGGCGACGCCTATCGCTACGTGTCGGAGGCAAACGCCGGGTATCACTTCGATGTAAGCCACGGGCTCAACGTCGATGCCGGCATTTTCGTCTCCTACATCGGTCTTTTCAGTTATTACAATTTCGACAACTGGACGTATCAGCCCTCGTACGTGTCGTCGAATACGCCGTGGTTCTTCAACGGCGTCAGAATTCAGTGGTTTCCGACGAACAAGCTCAAGATCGAGCCCTGGATCATCA
>PLAH01000134.1 GCA_003134045.1 Gammaproteobacteria bacterium | reverse complement strand
AGATGTTGATTTTGGGGTTGTATCCACTATCGTTGGTGGCAACCCCGCCAGTGAGCGCGGTGGCGTTTCCCGTCTGGGAAATGATGCCGGCTTCCGAATACACGAGATTGCTTTGATATCTGTACCAGCGCAGCCCGAGAGTAGCTTTGAGGCTATCTGTCAATAAGTACGAGGATTGAGAAAAAAGTGCGTATTGTTTGATGGAATAGGGATTGTTTGTCTCCTGGAATAACCCTAGCGGATTCTCTGTCAACGGATTTCCACCCGGCACCGTTGGGACCGACAAATATGCGTATGCAGGATTCGCGCTGTACTGCTGCCACGTCGATGTATAATTCTGAAAATATCCCCCGACCAACCACTGTAGTCGCCCGTCGGTAGTCGAAGCCAAGCGTACCTCCTGAGAGGTTTGCTGGGTATGATTGGTTTCGCTGTATTGTACCGGCAGGAAGGGGTAAGACGCCCCACCGAAATATGTCATGCCGGCAACGTCGAACTGCTCCGAAACATCACCGGTGAATGACGAAGTGCGCTGCCAATATGCGGTGGCGGACGTTAATTCCGCCGCATCAAAACCATACTTTAAGGTTCCGGCATAGATGGCGAAGCGATCGTAAAACGGCTCGCTGAGCGCAAAGGGCTGATAATGTGTGAGGGAAACGTCGGGCCCTGGAGGGATATCGACCTGACCTAGCCCCCCCATGCTCAGGTCCTGTTCCATGAACAGAAGATTGATGCTGAGCGAATCGCTCGGTTGCAGGAGCAGATCCGCGCGTCCGCCTTCGAGGCGCTCCCAGTTAGCCCTCTTGTCGTCGTGTACGACTGGCGCACTGGCGACGTTGCCTCGCACGCAAATGGACAGGAAGCAGGTACCGTTGTTATATCCGATGGGAAACGGACTCACCGTTTTATAATCTACGAACCCGTCGGCATATTTGTAACTACCTACGAGTCGGAGAGCAGCCACATGATCTGAAAGCGGTAGATTCACCATCGCGTTACCGCCGTAGTTGAAACCCCCGCCGTCGGTATCTGACTCGATCGATTGGGCGGCGCCCTCAAACCGGTCGAGCGTGGGCTTATTGGTCACCAACTTGATGGTTCCTCCCTCCGAGCTCGATCCATAGAGCGTACCCTGCGGGCCGCGCAGTACCTCAATGCGATTCAAGTCAAAAAGATCGGGATCGATCGCAACTTTGCCGGCAGACGCCGCCGACGGTGCAGTAAGCGGAATCTCGTCAAGATAAAATCCGACTGTTGGTGAGGAGCCGCCGGTGGATGAGAGTCCTCGCATCTCATACTCGGTTTGCCCGGGGCCTGCCGAGCGCATCGATATGCCTGGGGTTTCGCTGGCAACTGCAGCCACGCTGGCTACGCCTTGGGCGAGAAGTTCGTCACCCGAAATGGCCGTCATGCTGATTGGCGTTTTCTGCACGGTAGACTCGCGCTTTTCGGCGGTGACTACGATTTCCTGGAGTGCATCGCCGGGCGTGGTGTCAGCGCTTGCTTCGAGAGGGGCGGCGTATGCGCACAAGATGATCGACTGTGTGGCAACCGTCGCCATGGCAATGATAAATCGGACGACTCGCGCCGATGTGGCCTTCGCGTAATGGACGCGGACTGACTCTGTTCTGTCCTTCACTTGTGATCCCTTTTTCTTTTCGTCAAATTGAATACACAGGCAATGCCAGCGCCTAGACTCGGCACCGAGCCATCCGCCTCGCGGAGTGATTTGGATCAAGGAGATTTTCGCCGCTGGCCTCACGCGGAAAATGTTCATAAGTTACGCTACGAGATCACCCACAAAGTAAGACTCTTCCCGCGGTAATCTAGACGGCTAGGAATGCGCCACTCAACGATCGCGCAGGGTAGAGACGGGTCGGGGACATGCCAAAGCTACCCAGACGGGTAGCTTTGGCAATGCAAATCTTTGATAGCGCTGGATTTGCCGGATTTGGTAATTTCGACGAGATGATGCTGTAAGCCGGCAGAAATCCCTGCATTTCAGGAGTTGACTTCGGGCGGCGTGTGCGCCACTTACACAGCGACAAGAATCGGCGTGGACTTGCGCAGCGACGTATGCGCATCATTACGGCGCGCGGGTATTTACACGCCACCGCGCGCCGCCGCCCGTGCCGCGGGCACGAACCCGTAATCCCGCGCCGCCTGTTCGGCCGTTATGAACCCGTTCTTCAGATCCGCTTGGATCAGGTGCCGGTGTCGCTGTTTGGGATCGCCGAAACCACCACCGGTTGCGGTGGTCAACCGGATCACCTCGCCCTTCGCGACCCGTACGCGAGTGCACATTTCGTAGGTTTCAATAGAGCCATCACTCCGCAGTACCTGGGACTTGTTTAACGACCCTGTGCGGCCGCCGCGCAGCGCCCACGGCGGTCGCGCGGAGCGGCTGGTCGCGTATGTGAGGTACGCTTCATCCGACGTCACCCGATAGTCAAGCACGACGCCCTTGCCGCCCCGGAACTGGCCCGCGCCCCCATCATCATCATGGAACGCGTACTGCTCCACCTTGAGCCCGTAGCGGGACTCTAAAAGTTCAATCGGAATGTTGTAAGTCTCGCCGTTCGCACAGCAGAACTGGCCACTGTCCCCGTCGTGGGTAAGTCCAGCGCCCCAGCCTCCGACGAGCGGCTCACCCAATACGAACAGATCACCGGTATCTGGGTGCAGGCCCGCGACGTAGGTGGCATTCACGGACCGCTGGTGACCCGCCGGCAGTCGATCCGGAACAGCGGCTGCGAGGGCTTGCCACATGACGTCCATCGCAGCGGTCAGCGGCTCGTAATAGAGCGACACTGGCGCAGGCGCCTGCGCCGAAAGCACCGTGCCCGGCGGGCAGATAATCTCAAGCGGACGGAAACAGCCGCCGTTGGCCTCTAGATCGGGGGTCGTGACCGCTTTAAAGACACTGCGCACGCCGGTCACCAGGCCCGTGAATGAGCAATTGATTGGGCCTGCCGCCTGCGGATCGGTCCCGGTGAAGTCCGCAGTGACCTTGTCGTTTTTGACTGTAACTTTGACCCGGATGTGGAAAGGGCCATGGCCTAGGCCATCACTCTCCAAGATATCTTCGGCTTCGTACACGCCGTGCGGGATCTTCGCGAGTTCCTCGAGTGTCATTCGTTCACCGTAGTCGAGCAGACTCTCCATTGCTTCGGCGACTGTATCCACGCCGTACTTCTCGACGATGTCCTCGACGCGCCGTGCACCGACGCGCGCGGCAGCAACGCCGGCGTGCAAATCTCCGATTGTGCTATCCGGCAGCCGTACGTTCGCGCGGATGACCGCGACTATGGCGTCATTAATCCGACCTTTCTCGTAAAGCTTTATGAACGGGAACTGCAGGCCTTCCTGATAGATCTCAGTTGCCTCCGTCGACACCGAGCCCGCCTGAGCGCCACCCACCTCCGTCCAGTGTGCCTTGTTAACCGTCCACGCGATCAAGCGGCCGCCGACGAATACCGGAACGATGATCACAACGTCCGAGAGATGCGTTCCGCCCCCCTCGTATGGCATATTCGTCATCAGCACATCCCCCGGCGACACGTCACCGGGCGAGGGGTAGTGCAGCAATGTGGACTGTACCGCTGTATCAAGTGTGGCCAGAAACACAGTGACGCCATTGCCTTGCGCAATCAGGTTTCCACGCGCGTCGGTGACGCCGACGGCAAAGTCGGTTGTCTCATAGATAACCGGACTCATGCTCGTTCGAATCATCGCGTCGAACATCTCAAAGCCGACGGCGATGAGGGCGTCCTTCACGATCTCCTGGGTAAACGGGTCGGTGCTCATCGACGAATCTCCTATGCCGTTCGCAAATGGACGTGGTAATTGCCAAAGTCGTCGACTGTCACGCGCTTGCCCGGACCGACCACGAGGGTGACGACTGGTTCCTGGATCACGGCGGGTCCGACAAATTTCACTCCGGGTTCCAACGCCTCGCCATTGTAGATGGTCGCATCGTGAACCCCCTGGGCATCGAAGTCGACGCGCCGGTGAGAGATGATGGCGTCCTCGATTGCCCTGCCAATTCTGGCCTTCTTCGGTAGGGGCGGCTTCGGCACCGGCACTCTCGCGACCAGATGAAAGTTCACGATCTGGATCACGTTAGGCAAGCGATATGTGTAGCGCTTCTCGTGGGCCGCGTGGAAATTCTCGGCGATGGCAGCGATGTCAGCGACCCCGTCGGGGATTGAGAACGGCACCTTGACTGTATGCTCTTGGCCGAGATAGCGCATGTCGGCAAGGTACTCCGACTTGACGGTCCGCACGGATACCGGAATGCCGTCCCGCGTAAAGTTTACCGCCGCTTCGCACTCCATCTCCTGGAACTGACGGATGATGGCCTCGGTCGTCGCCGGCGCGAGTGCAATCAAATGCGTGCGCACGTAGTCGCGACGCAGGTCTGCCAGCAGCATGCCCCAAGCCGAAAACACAGCTGAATTCACCGGAACGATTACCCTCGGCACCCTCAGTTCCTCGGCAAGCGCAACCGCATGCATTGGGCCGCCTCCGCCGAACGCCATCAAGGCGAAGTCCTGCGGGTCGTACCCTTTGTTCGTCGAGACGAGCCGCAGCGCATTGGTCATGTTGGCATTGGCGATGCGAAGCACGCCTCGGGCGGCCTCGATCGCGGATACCCCGAGTCGCTTGCCTAGCGCAGTGAATGCGGTCTCCACACCGTGCCAGTCGGGCTTTAATTCACCGCCGGCGAAGCTTTCTGGATCGATCCGCCCGAGCAGCAGATTGGCGTCGGTTGTTGTTGGCGCTTGGCCGCCACGACCATAAGCAACCGGGCCCGGGATCGCGCCCGCGCTCTGCGGGCCGACGTGGAGCTTGCCACCCGCGTCGACCCAGGCGATGCTGCCGCCGCCGTTACCTATCTCGACAATCTCCGATACGGCCGTCTGGATTGGGTAACCGGGCGTTCGCCGCGTTCGCTCGACGAAGTACTCCGTGGTTATCTTTATATCACCGCCCTCGATCAGAGCGCACTTCCCCGTTGTGCCCCCGATGTCGAGCACGATCAGGTTCGGCTCCCCTATGAGGCGGCCAACGTGGGCCGCCGCATAGATCCCGCTCGCGGGGCCGGACTCGATCATCGCAATGGGATTCGCCTTAGCCGTCGTGACCGCTGCGATGCCACCGTTCGACAGCATCATGTACGGCGGCTGAGTAAGTCCGCCAGCTTTCAGCTCGGCCTCGAGGCATTCGATGTACTTCAGCGCGGTCGGATGCACATACGCGGATAGCACGGTCGTGCTCGTGCGTTCGTACTCACGCCACTCCCGCGACAGCTCATGCGAAGCCACGACGGATACCCCCGGCCACAGACTGCGCACCTCTCTGGCTGTGCGTGCTTCGTTGCTCGTGTTCAAATAAGCGTGTAGGAAGCAGATCGCGACCGCCGTTACTCCCTCCTGCCGGAAATGCTTCAGGATCGCCGGCAACGTCGTCAGATCGACATCAATCTCGACCTCCCCCTTGTAGTTGCTCCGCTCGCGGAGTTCCGCACGGAGATTCCTTACGACGAAGGGGCTGGGCTTCCTGAAGCTAAAATTGAACAGGTCCGGCCGGTTTCCACGGGCAATTTCAAGAACATCCCGAAAGCCCTGAGTCGCAATTAGGCCGACCCGAGCGCCCTTGCGTTCCATGATTGCATTGATTACGACGGTAGCGCCGTGGGCGAAGAAGCCAAGTTGCGCCGGTGTGATGCCACTCTTCTTCAGGGAATTCATCACACCCTTCTGGAACTGAGGCGGGGTTGTATCGACCTTGGCGGTTCGCACCACGCCGCATCGACCTATCGCAGCATCGACATCGTAGAACACGAGGTCCGTAAAAGTTCCCCCAACGTCGGATGCAGCGCGAATAACCATACCTTGCCCCATATCAGTCGACGGGCCCAGGGTTCTACACCCCCGGCCGAGGACGCAACTAAACGATCATCGCCGGCCTGCCATGCGCCGGCCGGCCCTATTTGTCTGGCTCGGAACTCTTCGTAACGTGGCCGTTCATCCTCTCGCAGGCGTGCCGGCCAAACAAATTCGCAGTCCACAAACTGCCCGTTGTACTGCAAGACTTAGAGCTAAGATCCTCGCGCCGCCGAAACCGCAGTGAGGAAAATACCTTGGGATGCCGCGCCGGTAGGGGCTGCTGTGCTTGGCTCACCGACTCGCCGAGAGCACGATGGTGTTGCCAATGGGCGGCGCCCCTGTGAACAGGCCAAAGCGGCTCAGGTCCGATTCGCTCGGCGCCTGACAGCTTCCGATGCGACTCGGTTTCCAGCCATACGCCTTCTTGAGTCCTGCCGCGAATTCGCAGGCCTTGAGTGAGGCGAATAGCGGGTCGATGACCGGGACGTCGAGTGACGCCTGCAGCTCCTGGAACAACCCGAACTCGATTGTGCAACCCAACACGATCGCCTCCGCGCCGTCCTCCTCAATTGCCTTTCGAGCTGCTACGGCGATCCGACCCTTCGTAATCGCCGGATCCGACTGCATCTGTGGAACCGGGCAGTCGATCGAGCGCATGGAGGCGAGTTTGTGTTGGAGACCGTATTCGCGAACCCGCTGCGTAATACGGTAAATCCAGAACTCCTGACCGACGATAACCGAGAACCGATTGCAGAGACGGGTCACAACCTGAAGGCTTGCTTCGCACGGGGCCACGACCACCACATCGCCGGAAATTTCGCGGGCCTCAAGGAGCGCTGGGTCTGAGAAACAACCGATCACGACACCATCGAAGCCGTTCGCCGCCGCATGCCGAGAGAGTTCGATCGTCTCGCGGACCACCAGCGCCTCGAGGGTGCGGTACTCAAGGTTGTCGAGCGTCGCATTCATCTTGAGCGAAACCAATTCGACCGTCGTCCGCGGTTCTTTTATCTGGCGGATCAGGTCAGCCATCGGCGAGTCGTATGCCGACGTACCGAGGGGATTGATCCAGAGGATCTTTACACCCGGAAGGCTCGTATACGCTCGACTTCCAACCACCGTGTCTCTCCTAATCAGCCAATTAGTCCGTCGTCGCGTCAGAGTGTAGGGGCCACCGACAGCGCCATTCAACGAGCGCGACGGGTGGAAAGTTGAACTCAAACCCGAAGAGCTACCCATCCGGGTGGCGGCCTCTACGCAAATATCTGATCAGACAGCATTCTTCGTGGTTGGGACGTTCCGAGGATAAGGTGTGAATTGCTGGTCTGGACCACATATCACGCGACGAATCATTCCTTCGCTTCGCCGACCTCTAGACATCGATCTGGAATTAATCGCAATTCGGGCATACGCTCCGATTGTCGAAATGCGGTCTCGCGCGACAGAAATCGTTGGAGATTTCAGCGGATAAACAGGATTGCATCCACTTTGGCCTCACGGAGTAAGCTGGGTATCGGTCAAATTGCCCCTTGCGCAATACGGATACCGTAATGGTCATCCTGATGTTCGATGCATTCGGTCGCCGTCCCAACGCCGGCCCCAACGCTGTCCGGGTGCGCTTGTTGGATCGCGGCTCTCGCTAGGGAAGTCTGCGTGCAATCCTGGAATTTCCTCGCAAGCACGCAAATGTCTCGATGACATCAGTCGGAGTCTCGTACACGGGTACCCGCCGTCGCGTCAGGTTATCGCGATGACTATTCGGCGTCTGGCCGGTGTCATTTGCCTTGACTACACTCTACCGGAGAGTGAATTCAAATGAGGTGCAACCCCTCGCGAAAGCTCAGCAACCGCGATTGATGACGAAGATGCACGTAACATATGGACTAAATAGTCTCGAGCTCGAATCAACCGGCGAACGACAAATCACGAAAAGCCCAGTGAGCGGAGTACTCAGTCTTTTTGGATGCACCTAAAGGGCCCACCCATCTTGACACCGCGTGAGCAAGCCGGTGATATGTCGCGCGATCCGACCGCCATGAAAATGAGTCCAACAATCAATCGACCTCTCTCGGCCGGCGCTCGGAGTGAAAGGATACGTTCAAGGATATCGGCCGATCAGCCACCAGCGGCGGACATGGTCGTGGTCCGCGCGGCGCCACTGCCGACGTCCGTCTCCGACGCCGCCATTTCCATAGTCCAGATCGATCTGAATCCTGGATTCGCGACCACCTGTTTCCCCATGAGCGCATGGCGCGCGGAGTCGGCATGTTACTTTTGTCTTCCAATGAGTTCGCCGCAGAATAGTAGCTTGCCCTGGCGACGGAGAGCGGCCATAGCCCGCTCGTCGCTTCCCCGAGAGGCAACGAGCAGTTCGCCCCAGAATTCTGGGTCGCTGTCCCAGCGGACCCGCAAGAGACGCGCATTGCTGGCGGCGACTGCTCTGATCTGCGGCAAGGTGAGCGATACAATAAGGCTCGCTACCGGCGAGGTCATGCCGAACATGGCTTTGGCGATGTTTACATCCTCGCGGGCAGTCTGACGCGCGAACAGGAGGGTTTCAAGAATCAGGTCTTCAAAGAGTTTCGGCGGAACGCCACCGAACAGCGGGAAATCAGTGGCACTCATCAAGTGGCCATCGGCAGCCCGCTGCCACGATTCCGCATGTTTGAAGCGAAGATCGACGATGACGAACGGGAATGCTGCGACGCGTTTCCGCGCATCGACCTCAAGAAGACGCCACTGGTCGCGGTTTTGCAGGACGAATGGCGGGAGTTCTTGGGAGGAGGAATTGGTTGCGAGTTCACACAACAGTTCGACGCACTGGTCATTCAGCCGGTGCGCAAGTGCGATGGAGGTTTTGCCTGTCCATCGCGGCGATGTTGCAGAGCTATGAGGCAGCTCGGCAGCTTCGTCGGTCTCGAATTCGTCCATGCACTCCGCCCTGTAATTTGCAGGAGCGGCATTGTCATCGAGTGCCGCGGCAAAGGGTCCCCAACGTTTTCGGGATCTTTTGGTAGAAACTTCGACATGCGAATCAGATGAGTTTTGTTTCGACGCGGAGGTCTAATGGATGCGACTGTCGGCGATGAGAGGTTCTATCGGTACTACCGGAAAATTCGGTTAGGATTGCGGCTGATGTCCCACGGTGCTCGCGCGCAAACGGCAAGCGACTGGAGCGGATTGACGCTGGATCAACTTGTGACGCTGCGTAAGCGGTGGATGCCGGGCGCGGAACATGGTTTTCGCGGACCATCTCCGACTTCCTATAAGCCCTTTTTCAGGTCGGCGCTCAAGGCGAGTCATGCCGCAATGTTCGTCGGCATTCATCGCTTGATTGGGATTGACGCATCCAAGCCGAGTCTTGAAGGCGGGGAAAAGCTGTGCGAAGCGTTTGAGATTTACCGGGAATGGGAGCCGGACGCGCACCTGGAGTTTGACTACGCCGTGCTACTGGCGACTCGAGTGGTGAAGGGTGAGGAAGTTGAGCTTTCGACCTGTGCCCGCTGCGGGTGCGCGCTGCTCCTGGATAAATTGAAAATTCCTCAGCCAAGGTGCGCCCAGTGTCGGAGCAAATCCGATAAAGCGAGTCCACGCCGCCATCGAGTTCCCAGCCATTGAAACCAACTTCTATCTCTTTCGAGGCAAGCCGGTGGACCAGATTGAAGCGCTTGAAATAGGAGGGCGGCGGTGGACTCGAACGTGTCACGTCCTGCCATTGAGGAACTCATGGAACATTTCGTTTCCGCGGCTCTTGGCCTCGATATTGTGTCTCGGATTGGGCAGCTGAGTGAGTTGCCGACACATCATCGGGATACCCTAACCAAGTTGCAGTGCGCAGGCCGCATAACGGCAGTTTAGTCCACAAATAGAGGTCCGGTACGCGTCTCCGCCGAGTATGATCACGCCCAGGCGCAACGCGTGAAAGCGCATGTTCTATTGATCGGATGGTGGATGGAACCTGGCGAGTACCACGAGCATTGGTGGCATTGCTATCCCGAGCGACCACGCGAGTGGATTATCGGCCCAGGGCGACCCGCCGAATGAACCGTTGGGGGGGGTTATTGGAGCACGCGCATTGAGGCACGTGGGTCTTGATCGGCGCATCGCGATCTCGAAAGCAACGCGCTGGGAGCGCTTTTTTTTCGTCGACACATCAACGAAATTGAATTGACGACAATCACGGAGGTAGCAATGGCCAGCGATTCCGAACATGAACTCAACCGACTCACGGAAGTGCGTAGGTTCGACTTTCTATATGAGGCAAAACAAGCCGAACTGCGCCGCATCTGTTCGATCGCCAAGAGGTTATTCGGGGCGAACCAAGCATCGGTGGTGATGGTCGATTCGGACCACATGAAGGTGCTGGAAACGGACGGATCACCGATCACAACCGCGCCGTTGCGAAATTCCTTGTCCGAGCAAACCGTGGAGGCGGGCTGTTTCTACGAGAGCATCGACATCCCGGAGGACGACGGCAACGGGCCGCGCAGCCGAGGCCTTCGCCATTTTGCCGGAGTGCCGCTGCAGCCTACGCCGGGCCGAATCGTCGGGATCTTCGGAATTATGACCAAGCAGGTCCGGCAGTTTAGTGAAGAAGACCGGGAAAGCCTGATCGCCCTTGGGCAAGTGATCGAAGATGAGATGCGGCTGTTCCTCGCCAGTCAGGAACGGAGGGAGCGTGAGGTCGCCTTCAACCTGGCGCGCGAGCAGGCGGAGGCGGCCAATCGTGCCAAGAGTGAGTTCTTGGCAAACATGAGCCATGAGATTCGCACGCCGATGAATGGGGTGATCGGCATGGCGGACCTATTGCTCGATACGCAGCTGGACTCGCTGCAGAGAGACTATGTGGGGACCATCCGCGATAGCGGCAACGCGTTGCTTACCATCATCAATGACATTTTGGATTTCTCGAAGGTCGAAGCCGGTAAGCTCGAGCTCGAGCAGCTGGACGTGGATTTGCGCGATACATTCGAGGATGTGGCGCGGCTGCTATCCATTCAGGCGCATGCCAAGGGGCTTGAGGTCATCGCGCAGATCGATCCGAAGCTCCCGGGCCTGGTCAAGGGTGACGCGGGACGGATTCGCCAGATACTCCTAAATCTCGCCGGCAATGCGGTGAAGTTCACTGCGAAGGGGGAGGTGTCGCTGGAGATCAAGGTCCTAGAGACTTCCGAATTCGGCACTCGGGTGAAATGTGAGGTGCGCGACACCGGCATCGGTATTCCGGCGGATCGCCTGCAGCTCTTGTTCTCGCCGTTTGTGCAGATGGACACCTCAACCACACGTAAATTCGGCGGCACGGGACTGGGATTGTCTATCGTGCGTAAACTGGTTGAGCTGATGGGCGGCAGCACGGGCGTCGAGAGCACGGAAGGCAAAGGCTCGGTGTTCTGGTTCACGGCGATGTTTGCGCCCGCCGCCCCCGATGCGGCCCAGCGAAAATACGCAGCGCCGGCCTCGATCCAGGGGCAGCGGGTGTTGGTGGTGGATGACAATGCGACCAATCGGAAAGTCCTGATGGGCCAACTGCTCCTCTGCGGAGTGGAGCCAATGTCGGCAAGCTCTGCGGATGAGGCGCTCGCATTGCTCCGGCAGTCGCGCGCTGCGGGTCGGACGTTTGACGCTGCACTGCTCGATCACCAAATGCCGGATTGTGACGGCGCGGAGTTGGGCCGAATCATCATTGCCGATGAGACCCTAAGGCAGACGCGGCTGGTTCTGCTGACCTCTTCAGGTCAACGGGGCGACAGTCATTTGTTTGCGGACATCGGCTTCGCGGGGTATTTGTTGAAGCCGGTCGCGCTGTTGGATCTGACGGATTGTCTGATGCTCATTCTCGGCAACACCGCTGAATCGTGGCATTTGAAAAACCAACCCATCGTCACGCGGCACGCGCTGCGTGCGCAGCGGCACCGATCGCCCAAACGCGTCCTGCTGGCCGAGGACAATTTAGTCAACCAAAAGGTGGCCATGCGCATGCTGGAGAAGCTCCAGTGTCATGTCGAGGTGGTGGCGGATGGCCTTGCGACCATCGAGGCATGGCGGAAGGGAAACTTCGATCTGATTCTCATGGATTGCCAGATGCCCGGCATGGATGGCTATGAGGCCACCCGGGAAATTCGCAAATTGGAGCAGGGCCAGCGGCATATCACGATCGTGGCGCTCACGGCGAATGCTATGAAAGGAGATGAGGAGAAATGTCGTGCGGCCGGCATGGATGATTTCCTGACAAAGCCCATCGATCGCGTCAAGCTGGAAGCTTGTGTTGACGCACTGATGGCTGGCACGGGTTCCACGGGTGCTGTGCCGGTGCTGAATTCCGCCGCGATGGCGGTTTTGGCGGAAAAGGAGGCTGCGGGCGGCCCATACAAAGCTGAATAAACCGAGACTGGCGTTGGAGGGGCGACCGTGAGGTAGCACAGTCAGTAATTCTTCGGCGCCCTGCAAGCTGGAAAGAGTCAACTCGGTCCGCAATGCAAGGATACGAAGGATACGGGAGTTTTGTGGAGTGTTCAGTCCTCGACGAACAATGACAGCAACCCGTAGTACAAAAAAAGAATCACGCCGAAGCTCAACGAAATCCCAAGAACTTTGACGAAGGGGAATCGCGGGCCAACAGCGGACATCTCAAACAGGACGGACGCGAGGATACCGAGGACTAGCCCTGCGCCGCAGACGAACCCGACAACGGGTTCGAGCGCAAGTAGGGCTGCCGCGATCGGCAGGCGCATGGCATTCCACAGTATCCTGACCGTGCCCGTGACCGCGAGTAAGGGCCGCGCGTAGTTGAATCCGGTCTCCATGCTGTGTGAGGTTTTCATCCGACTCCGACTGTAGACCCGTCATTCAGCTCTGCGCAAGAGTATTTGCCCTGTTGACCCGGAAACGGCGCCGGCGTTTAAACGCGCATCAGCGATAGGCCGATTTCTTCCGCGATTTTCCCACCTGCTTTTGCGCTCCTGTTGGAAGAGTCTTCTCATCGGTAAACCCCCTATGAGGATTCTCGCAATGACTATCGAAGCAACTGCCACCGTTAGCCGCCCAGAGAAAACGCATGTAGCCGTCACCATCTCACCGTGGGTCAATGAACCGCTTCCCGATATCCAGGGGATTTTGTGTTCGCGCGATCTCGCGCGGCTGACTCGTCGACCGCGCTGGGTGCTCTGTGGATTGGCGCTCATTGGCAAATTTCCACGCAAGAGACGATTCCGTGGCCGACTGGTCGGATGGTGCCGAGCGGAAGTCTTGGACTGGATGTCGCGCGATCTCGCGGCTCCGACGGATAGCGCTGAGCGTTTAAACGGCACTCGCCGCTGCACGCGGCCAGCTCCGCGACAGACATGTTTGCCGCTGGAGTGCGGCTCCCGCTGCACTCGGGCAAGAGACTATTCCGAGCGACCCGTCCGCGGAGGGCTGTCGCCAAAGCGTTTCGACGACGATAGGAACCAGTGTAAAGGACCGTGAAGACTCTCGACCTCAAGGAAGCAGCGGAATTCCTCCACATGCACCCGGAGGAGGTCCGCTCGCGGGCTAAACGCGGTCTCATACCGGGTGCGAAAACCGGGCGCCGGTGGGTCTTCCTCGATGCCGATCTCGCGGCGCACATCCGTTCGCTGTATTCTCAGCCACGGCAAGCGCTGCAAGTGACATCAGGAAAGGAGCTGATATGTCACTACACAGACGCGGCAGGATCTGGTGGATCGACGTCCGCACTCCGCAAGGGGAGCGAATACGCCGAACTACTGAGACTGCCAACAAAGCCCTAGCGCAGGAATTTCATGATCGCATCAAGGTGGAGCTGTGGCGCATCGACAAGCTCGGTGCCAAACCAAAGCGCACCTGGAACGATGCCGTGGTGAGATGGCTGAAAGAGAATGGTCACAAGGCGACGGCGGACGAAGACGTAAGCAAATTACGTTGGCTCGACCGACTGCTGCGTGGCAAGGATCTCGCCGCCATTGATCGCAACGTCATCGATGCTGTGACCAAGGAAAAGCTTGGCGAAGGGTGGACGAACGCGACGGTAAATCGGACGCTGGAGTTGCTGCGTGCGGTACTTCGCAAATCTGTGAACGAATGGGCATTCTCGCCCGGCTAACGCTGCGACTCGATCGTCGGCGGCAAGATCTTTTTCTTCTTTCGCATCGTCGATTCGTCTCCCGGAAATGTGGGAGCGAATCTTGTCGGTTTTCTCTGATTCGCGGTAAGCGATTAGATAACATTAGATAACCACACTCTACCGCGGTAAGTAGAGAGCTGTTGGTATGTCGCTTTTCCTAAGCAGGAGGATGCGACGAATGACACGAGACCAGTCGAACGCGAGGTGGCACGCGCGACAGGGGCTGCGCAGTTCAGGCCTGACGATGAAAGAGTTTGCGCAGCGTGAGGGTTTTTGCGCGCCCAGCGCATATCGGTGGCTGCGCAAGGCGCGTCGCGCTGGGCTGTGGTCGGATGAGCCGAAGCCCGCGAAGGCGATGGCGGTGACAAAGCCACGAGGGACGGCGGTGTTTGCGCGCGTGGCGGTGAGCGACACGCCGTCTCGAAGCTCGATGCTGCTGCGATTGGTACTGACCAACGGCCGTCGCGCCGAGCTGGAGATCGGCGGTCGAGCAACTCGGCGAGTTGCTCGACTTGCTCGAGCGCTGCGCATGATCCGGCCGACCGCGGCTGCGGTAGTGTATCTGTGCGTGGCGCCGACGGATTTGCGCAAGCAGGCGGCCTCGCTGGCTTTGCTGGTGGAGCGCTCGTGTGGCCACCACGCGCAACGGAGTCGTCGAGGTCACTTGGTGCAATTGGTAACGGGGCGGCGCAAGCGGGTGGGCCATGTGGCGCGCCAGAACGTGAGAGCCCTTCACTCCCATTTTAACGCCGCAGGCAAACACTCGGGCGAGATCCAGGCGCTACCCCTGTGCTACCCGGATAGAAGGTATGGCTGTCGGTAAGCGTGTAAGTTCCTGATTTGATTGGTATCGGGGGTGCGCTTTGCGCCGTACCGGCACCTATAAATATGGCCCTGCCGCTATTACCGCCAGCCTAAAACGGCCCTACCCCTGGCCCTGGTGGCGGGTAGGCGGCCAGCGCCTGCCAGCGGGCACCGTAGGCGGTTTGGCATCCGCCTGGTGCATGGCTTTGGGGGGTTACCTAACCCCGCCCGGCCGCCCTACCCGCTGGCCTATGGGGCCGCAACCCTAGCCAGCCCGCCCTGGTGATTACTGAGCGTTTTAATTTTTAATTAAAACAGCCCAATTCTCCGCCAGCCACATCGTTACGGAATTCGACCGCCGAATCTAAATGTAAGCGCCAGAACTTCATCGTCGCGCAGGAGGCATTGGAGAAGTTCCCCGCCCCGTCATGAGATCGCGATGGTGGTAGCGGGTTCACTCGGGCACGAGGAGAAAAACTCGTGACGGAACTGGTTCTTACGATTTGATTGGTAGCGGGGGGACGCTTTGTTGAACGTCTGAGTGTTGAGCTGAATGCCGCCACAGGTGCTGGTTCCATACGCCGTTTGCAACGACCCATCCGTTTGGGTCACACAGCCGCAACCTCCCCGAACTTTGCCGGGCTTCGCTGCTGCGGTGCAGGGCGCCACCCGGCATTCTGGTCGATGAACTGCCGAAACCAGATTTCAAGGGTAACTGTTCTCCAAGTTTGCTGTGGATTGGCACGTATATACTTTGTGGCGTGGTGCCGAGACCGGCCAAAGCAGTCCAACAACCAGTCCCGATCCAACCACCCGCGTTCTAGGGTCCGCTTATCGGTCATCAGTTGTCGTACCGAATCGAGGCCGGCGCCGTCCCCCAACCAACCTGCGAAATTCCAAGGAAAACCCAGCTTATGGCGCCGGCATCGGACCTGTTCGGGAAGAATGCCCTGAGTCGCTCGCCGCAAAAGGGATTTCGTCCATCCGCGAGCGATTTTCTCCTGATATTCCAACGAAAAACAAAATTCAACCAGTCGATGATCGAGGAAAGGCAATCTTGATTCCAACGAGAATGCCATGCTGAGGGCATCTTCTGCATGCAATAGTTCGGGCAGGCCTGCCGTCCTGAATTCATGCCACAACGCATTGTTCAGTCGACTCTGATAGGGTCCGCGCGGTGGACCCGTTGCGGCCGTTACACTCGCCGAAGGGAGTGTCGAGGTGTGCAGCGCTTTCCACTGGCTGCGTAAACGTCGCGCAACCTCGTTGAACAATAGCTGAGGGAGTATGCGATGGATTCCCTTCGACACCCGCCCCAGACCGTACAGATCGCCAGGAAGTGACCAACGAGATGATCGATTGGGAAGACGGCGGTCGAGTCGATCCCGAAAGTACGGCCATATCATACGATCGTAACCGCCGAGCAATTCGTCGGCGCCGTTTCCTCCCAGAACGACCGTGGCGAAGCGGCTGGCCTCACGCAGCACATGCCATTGAGGGTATCTTCCGCGCAAGGGTGTGGGTGCATCATGGTGCCACACGATTGATTCGATGGTCGGCATCAAACCCTCCGCGGAAGGCGTCACCCAGTGAATACGATACCGGTGGGGATTATCCGCCACCATCTGCGCGTACCGGCTCTCGTCGAGAGACTTCGAGGTATATTTGAGGGAGATGCATTCCAACGGCTGCTGGCTGTCGCCGGCGGCCAGACGTGCCACCGTGCTCGAGTCCAGCCCCCCGCTCAACAGCACCGCAACCGGCACGTCGCTGCGTAATCGCAGTTGGACGGCGTCGCGAAGCAGATGCAAGAACGCTTCCGGCGCTTCGGACCTCGGGCTTTCGACTCCCAATTTGAAGTGCCAGTGCTTCGCTTTCGATTCCCGCGTCGACTCGATACGCAGGAGCTGGCCCGGCAAGACGGAGTGAATGTTGTCGAAAAAGGTGCTCTCTCCGGCGTCGGGATCTGTCAGCTCATCATTGATGAATGCCAGCACGTGCCGAGGATTTGGCCTGCGTTCCTCGGGAAACGCGGCAAGGATGGCCTTGGCCTCGGACGCAAAGGCAACGCGGGGCCCTTTCAGGGAATATAGCAATGGCTTTATTCCGAAGCGATCTCGGGAAAGGATCAACTCGCGCCGCGAGGGATGCCAAAACGCAGCGGCCCACATGCCGTTCAGCTTTTCGAAGCACTTCTCACCCCAGGTACGGTAGGACCACAAGAGAACTTCGGTGTCGTTGTCGGCTCGTAGCGGCACTCCGGCCGATCTCAGTTCCTCCGCCAGCTGCCGATAATTGTGTATCTCACCGTTGTAGGTCATGCATATCGATCGATCCGGCAGCCAGATCGGTTGCGCCGCCGCCGTCGACAGATCGATAATTTTCAGACGCCGATGTCCTATCGCGACGCCACCCTCGACAAAAAGACCCACCCCGTCAGGACCTCGATGTGTGAGCGAGTCGACCATCGCCTCGAGAGCATGACGCCCGACCGCTCGATTGTCCCTATGCCATATGCCCGCTATTCCACACATCGAAAAACGTTAACACCGTGCATGCCGCGCTGCCGTGACGCAGTCGTGATCGCGTTCAGCCGAGCGACCTCTGCACTAGGATGGCCTACGGCGTCGGCGTTGAGCCCGCGCCAATTGCTCAGCGGCATCATCGATAACGCGTTGCGCGGCTTCAAGATGATTATCAGCGGCGGATAGCACCAACGTAAACGATGCGGGGAGAAACACCGTGGCGGCCCGAATGCTTGCTCGGCTGGGCAGATCTCCACTGAGAAGACGCTCTGTGTATTCCGATCATAGGTTACACATCATTCCGGCGGTGAGTGTCAAGATAGTTGTCGCGCGATTCAAGCAGCCGCCTGCAGAGCTGGTTTAGGCGGATTGAGAAGCACGAGTCCGACCGGCGTCCAGTCACGAGTGCCACCACTCCAGCGCTCAGGATTCGAAGCGCGAGCGCGCTGATAGAGTTCGTGACGCCGGGCGAGGATGTCGTGTTCGCGGCCGCAATGGCGTTCATCCGGTGTTACGAAGCGGATCGCGCTGTGTCGATGCTCGCCGTTATACCAGCCGACAATCGCTCGACCCATCGCCGAGCGGCCGGAGCGTCCGCGAACGGCACCGGCGGGTATGCGGCCGTATATTTTAAAGTGTGGAAGAGAGACTCGGAGTACGGATTGTCATTGGAGACATGAGGGCGGCTGAAGGACGGCACCACGCCGAGCCACTGTAACGTCGAGACCATCGTGTTGCCACGCATGGGCTTGCCATTGTCGGAGTGCAGCAGAAGGCCTCGAGGGTCAACCTGGCGGTCTCGACAGACCTCAGTGATGAACTCGGCGGCACTTTCCCCCGATTCTCGGTCAGCGATCTTCCAGCCAAAGATGCGCCTGCTCCAGACGTCCATGACGAGATACAAATACTGGTAAATGCCGCGCACGTTAGTGGGCAACCAAGTGATATACTAGCTCCAGACCCTATTCGGCGCCGATGCACGATGGACCGTGCTCGAGCGGGTGACGTGGGTTCGACTCCTTGGCCGCCGCGTTCGTCGTAACCCGTGCCGGCGCTGCAACCGGTAAAAGGTCGATTCCGATGCGAGGTACAGACCCTCGTCAGCAAGCTGCGGAACCAGCTGTTTTCGCGACAGTTCCGCGTACCGGGAGCTCCTCAGCACGCTCAGCGCCTGCGCCTCTTCAGCCAGCGAGAGGGCCTTCAGCGGACGGTGATGGGGATCATTTCGGGCATCTTCGCCTTCCGGATGGTTACGCCAGCGCTCGATGGTGCGGGCCGAGATGCCGACCACATGACAGGCCTGCGCCAACCGCGCGCCGCCGGCTTGGGCCTGGTCGATCGCGCTCAAGATGACTTCTCGTACGCCTCGTCGGTGTCGTCTTGCTCGTCGCTGTAGTAGCTGTCGATCGTTTTTTTTAGCACGAGTAGCACCGCCGCCTCGGCCAGGGCCTTCTCCTTGCGAGCCAGCTCTCGCTCGAGCTTGCGGATGCGCTTGGTGGTCGCAACAGAGCCTTGGCCATCTTCCTCCAGTGCGATCCTCCATCGCTCAAAATCCGCTAACTTGATGCCTTCGCGCTCAAGGTTCGCTGTCAGCTGCTCGCCACTAAGTTTTGATGCGCCGGCGAGCGCCTGAGCCTCCTGCTCGACGGTCCACACCGGTACCTTTGGAGTGCTAGAGGCCACCGACGGAAGGTTACGCGCCTCGTGCAGCCATCGCGACAAGTTCTGCTGTCGGACACCGATCTCGCGGGCAAGCTGCGAGGAATTTACCGCGTGCTTCCCGGTCAGCCGCTCGACCATCTTCTGCTTAAAGGCTATGGAATAGGCTTTGGTCATCATGTCGTCCCTGGGTTCGAAAGATCTCTGAGGATCTAAGATGAGAGGAAGCGACAACTACCTTGACACAGGGGGCCGGTATAAACCGTTACCCATGTGCCCGGAACGGACACACGATCCTGGCACGGGGCGCGATGCAACGCGGCATTTGGAGAAGCCACTCAGGCGGCATTGACCAAAATTCTCCCGGGTGAGGAAGATCGTTTCGGCAAATGAACGCGGATTTCGATATCACTGCCGAGGGCTGTTAGAAAAGTCATCAGCCGTTCGACTGAAAACCCCTCGAGCTTATAGTGTTTGAGCGCGGAAATTTTGGGCTGATTGATGGATAACGCAGTGGCTGCGGCCGCTTGCGTTAGCCGGCGTGATTCCAGCAGGCGATTGACCGCAACGGCGAGCCGAACCTTCGTATCAAGCTCCGCGGCATCCGGAAGGCCGAGATCGGCAAAGACATTGCCGGAACTCGCCACGACTCTATTGACGCTTTTGGCTTGCTTGGCCATACCTCACCTCGTAATCTGCTTGTGCCGCCTTTAGGCGCTGCTCAATCATTTCAACATCCGTCTTCGCCGTGCGCGTCCCACTTGGCGATTTCTTCTGAAAACAGTGCAGGACGTACAGCGCATGCTCAAATCGCACTACATACCCTGCGCGAAACGTGGCGGTCTTATAATCGCTCACCACCTCAAAGACACCAGGCCCGAGACCTTTCCAAGGCTCGGCATCCGGGTGTTTGCCGCCATACTGCGCAACACTCAAGGCGGCGCCCATCTGACGAACCACGGGGTCCGGCATTGCGAGCAAATCGCGTTTGCTTGAACCGATCCAAAACAGCGGTTTCCCACCGGGAACCAACCTTCGGCGCATGGATCAAATATCCTCGTTTTAGGATAATATCCTAATTCCAGGATGAATGCTAATTTCCGCAATCGACCCTTAACCTCTCCGGCCTGTCGCCATCGTCCGCTTACAAGGCGCTCGATTCACCTCTGTCGTCGCTGGTCCAATTCGTCGGGCCGATTGTCAGGCGGGGACGCCATCCAAGAAATCATCCGTAGAAAGGTGAAGCCAGAAACCTGTTAAGTGTATGATAATCCTAATAGAATTGTCGTTTGTTGGGCAGGTCTGCGTGCCACCTTAATCGGTCTAGGCTTGCACAAAACTTCAATATAATTTAAGTTTTGTGTATGAACTCAGTCCCGGTCGCCGAACCCAACTGGCAAGCGCTTTACGACATTGCCGCGTCCCAAGATGGTCTATTCACGACCCGTCAGGCCGCTGCCGCCGGCTACTCGGACCCGCTTCTAGCTCACCATCAAAAGGTTGGGCGCATCGTGCGAATACGCCGCGGAATTTATCGCCTGGTTCATTTCCCGACCGGCGAGCAGGAGGAGCTAGTCTCCGCGTGGCTGTGGACCGACGCAATGGGCGTGCTTTCGCATCAAACAGCGCTGTCGCTACAAGGCCTTTCCGATGCGCTGCCGGCACAAATTCATCTGACCCTACCGCTGACATGGCGACAACGGCGGCTTCGCGTCCCGAAAGGCCTCGTGCTCCGTTACGCCGATGTACCGGCACAAGATCGATCATGGAACGGCGCAGTGCCCGTGACTTCCACCCGCCGCACGCTCAACGACTGCGCCCTCGCGGGCCTCTCGCCCGATCTGCTCCGCCAGGCTACGAAGCAAGCCCTCGCCCGCGGGCTGGTGACGCAGTCGGAACTTGCCGATGTTGAAAAGACTCTCAAGCCCTTTGGGGGAATTAGGGGATGACGGCACGAACGTACAGCTCTCCTAAAGCCTTCAAAGAGGCGCTGGAACAACGACTGAGGTCCGCATCGAAGAACGGTGTCGACTTTGCGCGCCGACGACAGCTACTGGTGTTCGACCGGTTCTTGGCGCGCGTCGTCGCCGTTCTGAGGGACACGGTGCTCCTGAAAGGCGGACTCGTACTTGAACTTCGCCTGGAACGCGCTCGGACCACTAAAGATATCGACCTGCGGCTGACCGGCTCACCACAGACCGTACTAGCAGATCTTCAGGAAGCTGGACGGCACGTCCTCGGCGATTTCATGGCCTTCGAAGTGAGTCGCGACACGGAACAGCCCGAAATCCAAAACGAAGGAATGAAGTACGAAGGCCTGAGATTCCGCGCCGAGTGCCGATTGGCCGGCAAGCTATACGGCCAAGCATTCGGCGTTGATGTCGCCTTCGGCGATCCCATTCTGGGCGAGCCCGAAACCGTCGTCGCCGGCGATGTGCTCAAGTTCGCGGGTATTGCACCGCCGGTGGTGCGGCTGTATCCGATTGAGACCCACATCGCCGAGAAGCTGCACGCATACACGATGCCACGTGCGCGCCCCAATACTCGCATCAAAGACCTTCCCGACATCGCGTTGCTCGCCACCACGCGGCCGCTCGAAGCAGTGCGACTGCGCTCGGCGTTGGAACGCACGTTTGAATTTCGCGCGACTCATTCCATACCGTCGTCTCTTCCGGATCCACCCGCGAACTGGTCGATCCCCTATCGCGAGATGGCACGAGCGAATGAGCTTGCGTGGACAACTCTGGAACAACTCACCACCGCGGTGACGGGGTTTATCAATCCACTGCTTGCCGATAGCGGTAGAATTTGGCGCCCTGCCGAGTGGAAATGGCAGCGATAAGAGACAGCCAAACTTTTCGGTGCGCAGATCAGCGAGAAACTGACGGCACCTTCGTCGCGGATCAGGGTAGTGGACCAACCGTTCGCGGCCAATGAGCTCCGAATCTTCGAAGAAATGCGCTGCGATCCGGCATTATACGTAGCGATCGAGAAGTCACCGGAGTACCGATGACCTTCCCCAAACTAAGTGCCCTCACAATGATGAAGACCGTTACAAGATCGACAAATTCTTGCGCTATGTGACACGCAGCTATGACGCGACCGAGAGATCCTGTTCTGCAAGAACTCGCCCGCGAGGAAGCGAGGTTGGCGGACCTTGAGCGTACTCGGGATGAGGTGCGAGCCAGGATCGAATCGCTTCGTTCGGAGCTCACTTGCGTCACCGCCGCGGCGTCGCTGTCTCCCCGACTACCGCTCGCCGTTGATTGCAAGCCGCCCCGCACCACTGCCGACAAACTGCAACTGTTCCGATCACTATTTCGCGGCCGCGGGGATATGTTCCCGCTTCGGTTCGTGAGCAAGAAGACGGGGAAGGCAGGCTACGCTCCCGCGTGCTTCAACAAGTGGGAACCTGGATGCCTGCTCAAGAGCGGAGGGAAGTGCAGCGACTGCCCGAATCAGGATTTTGTCCCTGTTAGCGACCAGCTTCTCATCGAACATCTGCAGGGTCGGCACGTCATGGGCGTCTACCCACTCCTCGAAGAGGAGACCTGTTGGTTTCTCGCAGTCGACTTTGACAAGGGTGGGTGGAAAGACGACGTGACGGCGTTCGCCGAAACCTGCCGATCTATCGGCGTTTCCGTTTCGATCGAGCGCTCCCGCTCCGGCAATGGCGGGCACGTGTGGATCTTCTTTGCTGCACCCGTGTCCGCAAACGTAGCGAGACGAATGGGCTGCTACCTGATCACCGAGACGATGAGTCGCCGGCATGAGCTGAGCATGACATCCTACGACCGCCTCTTTCCCAATCAAGACACGATGCCCCGCGGCGGTTTTGGCAATCTCATCGCGCTGCCCCTGCAATACGAGGCCCTGCAGCAGGGCAACAGTGTCTTTATTGACGAGCGGTTCGAGCCGTTTGCGGATCAGTGGGCTTTCCTTGCGTCCGTGCAGCGCATCGAGCCCAAGGCGGCGGAGGCGATCGCGACGGAGGCTACACGAACCGGACAGGTAGTAGGCGTTCGTGTAGCGGAAATCTCGGATGATGAAGAGACGGTGGCCCCCTGGAGGCGATCGCCATCAGGACTGATTTCAACAAAGCGCATCATCGGTCCATTGCCACGGGAGGTGAAGGCAGTGCTTGCTCAGCGGCTCTTTATCGACAAGATAGGATTACCCGCTGCGCTACTGAATCAGTTGAAGCGGCTTGCCGCCTTCCAAAATCCGGAATTCTACAAGAAGCAGAGAATGCGCCTCTATACCGGGACGACGCCGCGAGTGATCTCCTGCGCGGAGGACCTCGATCAATACATCTCGCTGCCCCGGTGTTGCGCCGTAGAGGCCGCGCAGCTGCTCGCTGAGCACGGGGTCACGTTGACCATCGATGACCAGCGCTACCACGGCACGGTACTCAACCTGCAGTTCAACGGCGACTTGACCGCCGTTCAAACGGATGCGGCCCGTGCGCTACTTGCCCACGACACCGGCGTGTTTGTTGCTCCGCCGGGCATCGGGAAGACGGTCCTTGGGACCTATCTCATCGCGCAGCGCACCTGCAATACTCTGATCCTGGTCCATCGTAAGCCGCTCCTCGAGCAGTGGATCGCGCAACTGGCGATCTTCCTTGGTATAGATGCAAAACAAATCGGTCAGATCGGGGGCGGGAAGCGCAAGCCCAACGGCCGCCTCGATGTCGCAATGATTCAAAGTCTCTATCACGACGACAACGTCGATAACCTCGTCGCCAGCTACGGACACGTCGTTGTCGATGAATGTCATCATCTGCCGGCGTTTTCATTCGAGCGAGTCCTGTCGGAGGTCAAAGCGCGCTATCTCGTCGGACTCACCGCGACGCCCCAGCGGCGCGACGGACGCCATCCGATCACTCAGATGCAGTTGGGTCCCGTGCGATTTCGCGTGGATGCGAAAAGCCAAGCCGCGCGCCGGCCGTTCGATCACCGGCTCATCGTGCGAGAGACCGGATTTGGAATGGACGGCGATCGCTCGACCATCGGCATCCAGGAGCTTTACCACGCTCTCGCGAACGACGGCGCCCGAAATAAACGAATCGTCGACGACGTGATCGCGGTCATGCAGGAAGGCCGCTCGCCGATTGTGCTCACCGAGCGTAAGGATCACCTCCAATACTTGGTTGGGGAACTCCGAGGATTCGTACGCCACATCGTGGTCCTGCAGGGCGGGATGTCCGGCCAGGAACGGCGTCGCAGCCTCGATCAGCTCGCATCCATTCCCGACAGCACCGAGCGGCTCATCCTCGCAACGGGCCGCTACATCGGCGAGGGATTTGATGACGCCCGGCTCGACACACTCTTTCTGGCGATGCCGGTCTCCTGGAGGGGCACGCTGATTCAGTACAGCGGTCGGCTGCATCGACGTCACCCGGCGAAGACTGAGGTTCGGGTCTACGACTACGTTGATCGTGAGGTTCCGATGCTACTCCGGATGTTCGAGAAGCGCCTCGCGGCATACCGTGCGATCGGATACGCACGCGGCGAGGCGCCGCTGGGATTCGCGGAACCTCCGGAGGAACGGACCATTGAGTACGACGAGGAGGCGCTTCGCCACTTCGACGAGGCGTATTGATGTCGCAAACGGGGGGGGGCCAGAACCCGATGGTCGTCGAGGAGGCTTGCCTCGCCGCGTGCGATGGACAAGCCGCTCGCACGCACGCCGCTACGTCGCGGAAGAAGCATCATACGTATCGCAAGGTGCTGAATTTGCGACCAATGCGGGACGGCGGGACTATGAGCGCCAGTAAATTCACCTCGCGAATTCACCATTGATCTGGCGGGTCGCGATGAGCCGGCGTTGCGTGATTCCAGTAAGTACTGTGCCTTTCTAGGGCACAATTTGGTCACAGTCTAGCGAACCCGGTTTGGAGATTTTCGTCGTAAGTTTTTGTTTTAATTGGTAGCGGGGGTAGGNNCCTACGACCTTCGGGTTATGAGGCACATGTCGGGGTATTGGGGGTCTTTAAAATCAGTCACTTACAGCGCTTGCCCTCCCCTTACCCCGGCTATTCACGGCACAGTTACGGCACACCCAATTTGTCCTCGACACGATCCGGGCACAGGGGAAATCGTTGATCTGCCTGCGATCCTCAGCGAGACGCAAACTACAGCTCGCGGTTGCAATATGCATCGCTTACCACGGATTGCCGTCCGGTGAAGTCCCGAACACCTGCGACCAGTTGAAGCTCGGCGACGTGGCGTGGTGATAAGGGTGAGACTTGAAGTTGTTGCCGCCCATGAACGTGTGTGCCGCCGGCGTTGATCCCGTAGATAACCTCATAGGCCTTGGTCGTCGTGCCGTCGGTCCGCAGTGCGTACACCATGCCCAGTGTCGTCACCTCGCGTCCTTGCAACGGATTCTGGTACGAGCTGCCGACGAAGCCAACTATGCCTGGCATCGACTGCAGGTTGGCCGGCAGCGCCGTGTAGTCGCCCGACACCATCGAGCTGGCGTTGCTCAGGGCGTTCGGGATGCCGGGGCCCGTCGGGAACCAGTTTATCGATTTGCTCATTTGCCAATTTTACAATGGCCGTCAGTTCTGGCATTGGGCGGTTGCGAGCCGCGTAGCGCAGTCGTAGTAGCGCCTGGCGCTCCGATTGGTGGGCCATGGGCGATTCAGACTATTCCGCCCATTCCTATTCGGGTAAAACTCAAGCAAATAAGGGTGGTTTGCTTGATCCGGCAGAAAAACTAAAATATCTGACACGACGAATATGGCAGTGGCGTCCGTAAGGAGAGAAAGTTCGAACCAACTCCTTGAAACCCTTGAAGAATGGAACGACTACCTGGAACTCTAGTGCGCCTCTGCTTCCAACAGCCGCTAGCATGATACGTGGGCGAAGTTGCCAGGTCTTCAAGGGGTTTCCGGGGAGTTTCAGGTTTACCTTCGCTAGGCTAAGTGCCGCCTGAATGAATGCTGAGGTTGTCTTGTAATAGAGATCGCCAGTCGCCAAAAATGTACCCGCCGCCCGAGGCGTAGAACCCTCGGTTTACTCCTGTATACCCGGGCTGGGTTAACGCACTATGAAACTCGGCCGAATCAAGCCGGGGCGACTCTGCCAACATTGAATACGTCATGTGATACAAAACGTGACGCACCTGGTCATCGGGTAGTAACCGAATTACACCTATACCGTTAGCTCTCGCATAACTCAACGCCCCTTTCTGGAGGGCGCCAGAGATTGCCATTACTCCCTTCTTATTGGCCCCGGCGATTTGATCGAGCTTGGCCTTGAATTCTTCCACATCATCCACTGGAATTAAGTGAGAATAATCTTTGCATTCGCAAACCCAAAGCATTGACCATTGGGTAGCTGACGGAAGCCACACCTCAATCGACACATCAACGATAATGTTGTCATCACGGTCGCGCGAAAAGTACCCCTTTTTCTTGAATGGTTTGGCCGCCGCAGGAGACAGACCCAAGCGATCCTCTACCAACTCAGTTTTTATAGCCGCAAACACTCTGTCTTCGAAAGCATTTCCCTTGCTGACAGACGACATATGAGCTCACTCCGTTGGATCAACCCAGAAGCCCATCATGGACGCATTCACCCGCGAGCAGGTACAAGTATTCCACGATTGATACCGCGTTCGCGATGAAATGGCGAGACAAAGGATATGGCAAGTTTGGAGGCGAAAGTGTGCCCCAATTCAACAAATCACTCTGTGTGAAGCGAACCTTGAATACAGGAAAACGGAAATCCGACGTTACCCTTGATCTGGTCNNACGTTACCCTTGATCTGCCCGCCCACCCGCCCCAAAGAGACGAGAGGCAGATCCGACGCGATGCCGCCTGGCTTCCGCCACGGCGAGCACCAGCCGCTGCGGGCTATTGCCGGGCACGGCGCGAACGTGCTATCCCGCCAAAATGAACTTCGAGCACAAGAAAATCGTCGAGAGAATTGCGAGGCTGGATGAGCCGCCATCAAAGCCCGAGGATTTCTCACTCTGGCTGCGGGGCGATGCCCACATAGCCTTTCTGGAGCAGAACGCGCGAGCGGACGAAATCGTCGTCTTCGCCTCTGGCGAGCACACATTCATCAACGCGGTTGCCGTCGCGGATGAGCGGCTGTCGCCCATCGACCGTCGAGACCTCATGGGCTGGAACTTCAATGCCCACCAATCGATCGCTAGCCTGGTTTCGAGCGCGGACGATATTTGGATTGAAAGGGGTCTGACTGGAACCGCAAGCAAGACGCTCGATGGCGGCGTGCAACTGATCTTCGGACGGGTCTTCGAGGAATGGAGCGGGCCTGGTCGCAGCTATCTGGAGCTTCACCAGGAATACGCCCACCTCAGCGGAATCCATTGGCGTTCCGAGAAGCGGGCTCACTGCCGCTTCAACAAGCACGGCGATCTTGAGCAAGTGGTTTCGATTACGACCCGCGATGACAAAGGCAGCGACATGGCGCTCGCGACGTTCAGGTGGGAGCCGTTGGAGGAATACCTTGCAGCAGGCAACGCGTCGCTGGTGCGGATGTTCGACATTCCCTTGTACCGGAAGACCGGATTCTCCGGGTGGTCGAGCGAGCCTCCCGAGGACGTTCAGCTCTCGGATGAATTCTTCTTCCATCGAAGGATCGACGGTGGTGCCTCTTACCTCCGGGGCGTCCAGATCATCCGCCCGCGCCGCCCGAAGAAGGTAATCTTCCCGGCTTGGGGCTCGGAGAACGAGAAGGAGGACAAGCAGTATGCTGAATTCATCGCCGAGGACTGGCGCAACAAGCGCGTAACCAAAATTTCTACCGACCCGGCAGTCACGACCAACTACTTCGAGGCGGCAGGCAATTCGCTGCCCTACGAGCTATCGCCCGCGTTCTTCAGGCCGGACGTGCTCCTGAAGTACAAGGCCGACCGCGAGAAGTACACGGTGGGC
Organism: Gammaproteobacteria bacterium; assembly: GCA_003134045.1. GTDB lineage: Bacteria > Pseudomonadota > Gammaproteobacteria > Steroidobacterales > Steroidobacteraceae > Bog-1198. Next base: position 19,277 of record PLAH01000134.1, on the reverse strand, counting down.
GAGCGCGAAGTGTCTTGCCGGGCGGCGTGGCACTTGAGGGGAATAGATGTCAACGAGGCCGGACAGGTCCACGCGTATATCGTCTATCTCCGCAGCCTGCCCTACACGGAGCAGATGCACTGGCTTGCCTACAACGAGGCCCCTAAGGCACGGATTTCACAGCGAGCTTACACGACGGACTTCAAGGGCGATTTCTCGACCATCCCGGACCCGGTGATGGATGTGATGCAGATCGTGCATCGCTGGCAGCATGACAAGGTTCCGTGGTGGACGCTGCGCGACGAAAAGCTTCTGGAGCGCGTGAACACGCCGCTCTCTGCCAGCCGCGATGAATGGGCGGAAGCCTTCATGGACCTGGCAAAGCTGGTGGTTGAAGGTTTCGAGACGAAGCCGATCCGCGCGAGGCTAGACGCGGAGAAAGTGCCGTACGACAAGGACGATAAGACAATCGCGCTGCTCGAAAAGCTGCTGAACAAGGGCAAATCTGGAGACGAGGTCGGAAAGCTGACTGGTCTGCGCACCGTTCAATACGTGCGAACGAAGGCGAAAGGGCATACCGGCGGCATTGAGGGGGATCAATTGGTTCAGGATGTGCTCACGGAGCATGAGACCTTCGCCAATCACTTCAGGCATGTATGCGGGCAGGTCTCCGACGAGCTGGAGACGGTTGAAAACTTTCTTTAGTAAGGGATGCAGGGAATGGATCGTGAATACACATCGGACAAAGTGCCGGACAAGCTCACGCGGCGAATTCAGGCCAGTAGCATCGCTGGCCGCTTTCGTCGCCGCGCCGCGCTGATGAAGGGAAACGCTCGCTGGGAACTGTCTACTGCTCAGTCGAGAGCTTTCTGCCCGGCGAAGGCATTCCGCCGGCGCGGTCCAAACGAGACCCCATCAATGACTCTTGTATCCGCGCGGGGGCGACATCGGCACGGCTCGCGCCGTGCATTTCTTTTTGCCGCAAATCGAACAGCGCATGCGCCGTGCTACATCATCAAGCTTGGCATCCCAACCGCATAGTTTGGCCAGCATGTGCGGTGTCGTGTGACGCTCACGAAGGCAGGAACCACAAGTCAGAACGAGGGTGTATTGCCCGAACTCATCGCTGAGCTTCGTGATTTTTAGGTGACCGCGCATGGACGGTACTGTACAAAACAACAGTACTTCGATACAGTGAGTTTTCTGGGCGAATATGTCGTTTATTGGGGTGGTTGTCGCGTGGTCGAGTCTTCAACACTACTGGTCTGATGCCCAAGAAGCGCGAGCCGATAGACGACCTGATTGATGCGCACGTGTGGATGGCGAGAACGTTGCCGGCCCAGGATTGTTTAATGCCAAAAGTAGATCCCAATTACCACCCTGCTTTCCCTCAGCCAGACGATCCTGGCGTCCTGGTTTGGCGCTACATGGACTTGGCGAAACTCCTCGGAATAGTCATGCGCGAGGAGTTGCAGCTGATTAGATTAGACCAATTACCCGACGAATTTGAGGGCATGTTCCCCAACAAGGCCCAGGATGCGTTCGTTGAATGGGTCAAAGGTGGGGGTGGATCGCCCACGGATGCAGACATCGAAATGCATCTGAAGAATTTCCGACAGTGGTCGCCGGGCGCTCGGGGGTCAACTTATGTTAGCTGTTGGAGAATTGGCAACTTTGAATCGGAAGCGATGTGGCGGATCTACTGTGGCACCAACAACGGCGTTGCAATCGCCCTACCGTACGAGGAATTGTTCGCGTCGATACCGAGGTCGGTCGCGTTCGTAGGGCAAGTCACGTATTTGAATTTTCAGGAGGAAACATTCCAGCCCGGAAATTCATTTGACTTGGCGATGCATAAAAGACACGAGTTCGATTATGAAGAGGAGGTTCGAATAGCAAAATATCCCGGCAGTGGCGGGATATCGACTGCCATTCCGTGGCCGACAAGATTTATACAAAAGATCGTTATTGGGCCGTATGCGCAAAGTTGGTACAGAGACGTGATCCGGGATGCTGTCGCGCGTATCTCACCAGCGTTGGCGTCGAAAGTAGAAGATTCTTCAATGCGGGGAATACGGTAGACGGGTGGCATGACTAAGCCATCGTCATCTTCGGATCACTACCTGGAATGGGAGACGCTTGTTGGGCGGGCCATTCTCCGATTCGGGGACATCGAACTCATCTCAATCAGGTGCCTCGCCCTCATTCCTAAAGACAAGATCGGTGACTCAGCGGCGCGTCTCGACTTCTCACGCCGCGCCGACCTGCTGATTGAGTTGTTGGAGGCGCGCATGGACAGAGATGCTTCAGTCAACGAGGTTCTCTCTGGCATGAAGCGTGCTCGACGCCTCTCCAATCTTCGGAACTTAATCGCGTGTTACGAGCGGTCCCAATACCGTCGTAATCGAGCAGTTTAAAAACCGTCATTGATGACATTCGGCGAGGGCGTCAAAGGAGCAGCGGTGTCGTGGCGATTAGTGGCGGGGCGGACGGTTATCGTCAGCGCGGAGCCTGCGTCAGATTTCGTCCAGCCACCCGTGGCGCTGGATTCGTAGGGCCGCCTCGGTCCATTCCGGACCGAGGCGGTGAACGGCCTCGAGCATACTGCCCCAGGCATCTTGCAGCAGATCGTAGCGATCCAGCACCATGGCGACCGCGATGCGCTCGCCGGTGGACAGCGTGCCAAATGACCGTGCGTTTTGGGCAACCATGCGCACCTTGGCGCGGATCTGTGATTCTGCGGCGCTCATGGTGTCGATTTGGCGGTGGCGGCGATGAGCACGGTGAGGTCCGTGACAACTAGCTTTCGATGTGGTCCTTGGCCCGATAGCTCGGACCCTCGATCTGGCAGATGTCGGCGTGATGCAGGAGTCGATCGAGCAGCGCGGAGGTGAGCGTGGTGTCGTTGTTGAAGATTTCCGGCCAGGTTTTGAATGCTCGGTTCGTGCTCATCAGGATAGCGCCGCGCTCGTAGCGCTGGGAGATGACCTGGAACAGCAGGTCGGCGCCGAGCTTGTCGATGGGCAGATACCCTATTTCGTCCATGATGATCAATGAGGGTTTCAGATAGCGCTGCATGGTGCGTTTCAGCGAGCCGGTTCCCGCGGCGGCCGAGAGGGTGTGGATGATGTCGATGGCGGTGGTGAAGAGCACCGAGTAACCGCGCGCACAGGCCGTTTGTCCCAAGGCGATGCTCAGGTGAGTTTTGCCGAGACCCACGGTGCCCAGGAAGATGACGTTGGCTTTCTGCTCGATGAAGTTCAGGCGGAAGAGGTTCTGGATCTGGGGGCGGTTGATTTTCTTCGGCCAGCTCCACTGGAACTGGTCCAGGGTCTTTTGCACCGGGAAGCGCGCTCGACGGATGCGTTGCGCGAGGCTTTTGTCCTCGCGGCGGGCCACCTCGCCCTCGATCAAGCGCTGTAGGTAGTCGAGGTGCCCCCAGCCCTGCTCGGCGGCGGTTTGGGCGAGTTCATGGTAACTCGCGCGGATATGCGGCAGCTGCAAGCGCTGTAGAAGTTTGGCGAGGGACTCGCCATTGCGTTGCTCGTCGTCGGTGTGATCGTCTTTACTCATCGTCAGCAACCTCATAGATGGATAAATCGGGTTCGGGCAACTCGAGATCGAGCAGGTCCGCCCGCCGCGTGAGCGACAGGGGACTGGCGGCGGGGGATTTCAGGCGTGCGCGGGATTCGAGCAGATGGGCGATGTACTCGCTCGAGAAGGCGTTGAAGACGATGGCATCCTCGATCGCGCGGTGGCAGGCGGCATCACCGTAGATCTCGGCAAGCGCGATGATCTTGCGCACATGGCCCCGGGCGTTGAAGCGCCGGGCCTCCAGCCCCTCGTAATAGGCCTGCGCCTTGGGCGATATTGCCAGGAACCGCGGCATCACGCGCTGCTCGCGCGCGCGCTGGCGTTGTTCGAGCAAGGCCTTCGGATGATCCGGGTCCTCACGGTCCAGGTATCGGTCATAGCAGCGCACGTGCCGGGCAATGAGCTGGTCTTGGGCGTAAATGCACACCCGCTCCGGATAGGCTTTGACGATCACGCGCTGGTTCGCGTACTTTGCCGGCACGGAGTAACGGTTGGTGTCGAGCGCGATTCGGAACTGGCTCGAGGCGCGTACGGTGAGGACCCGGCCGAGATCGTACGCATTCGGGTTTGGTCGGCGTAGGCTCTCCCGCTCCTCGGCGAAGAGGTCTACGGGTCGGCGGTGTGTCTCGCCATGCTCGCGCACGTTGGCGATCTCGTTCAGCCACAGCTGCGCTGCCGGGTTCACCGCCGAGAAGTCGGTAAACTCCGTGCCTCGCAGGAAGTTTTTTTTCACATACCCAACGCCCGATTCGACGCGGCCCTTCTCGTTTCCGGCGGCGACATTACAGGGCACGATTTTGAAGTGGTGGTGCCGGGCGTAGTCCAGATATCGCGGGTTGAAGACCGGCGCGACACCGGTTAGGCGCCGCAGTACCGCGGACTTGAGGTTGTCCACCATGACCTTCTCCGGCACCCCCAGCGCAGCGAACGCCCGCTCGTGGCAGCCCAAGAAGTGCTCCATGGTCTGCGCGACCGTGAACTCCACGTAAATTTGGCGCGAGTAACACTGCACCATCACGAAGAAGCTCAGGCGCCTGCGCGTATTGCCGACCGCGACCGATCCATAGACTCCCCAATCAACCTGGGCGCATTCACCTTGGGTAAAGACGAGTTTCAGGTACGCCTTCTGCTTCGGTGGCCGGACTCTGCGCACGTAGCTGTTGACGATGGTTTTGCCGCCCTGGTACCCGGCTTCTCGTAGGCGCTGGAAGATTTGCTGGGCGCTCAGGTCATGCGCTTCGAGCCAGCGGACGATTTGTCCCTTGTAGGGGTCGAGTTGGCTGCCGCGCGGTGGGTTCGCGCGTTGCGCATAGCGTTCCCGCCGTGACCACTTCGAGACGGTCTGCCGATGCAACCCCAACGCCTGGGCGGTCTGTTCGATCGAGAGGCCCAGCCGATCTCGATGGTCACGGATTTTGCAGTACGTCTCGTAGTCGATCACCGGCGCGGCTCCTCCGTTTCGCCGGGTGCGGTGAGCCGCGCCCGCAGCCGCGCAATGCCTCGTTCGACCGAGTGCACACCCGTCGCCCGCGATGGAGCCGCTGCCGTGTCGAGCGACAGCACTTGATACAGGGGTCGCTGGTAGGCGATCAGGTCGAGACGGATCAGCTCGGCACGCGCCCCCGCCAGTCGCGGCGCCGGCATCGAGAGCATCCGCTCCAGGTTCGCCTCGCCGTAATAGCTCAGGCCCTGCGCATCGGCGACCGTGACCAGCACGAGGTACAAGGCGATGGCATCGAGACCACAGCGCTCAAGGTGCCGGTCGCGCACCAGCCGTTGATCGATCCAGCTGAACTGCGTCGGTATCCGCCGCAGCCGCTCGGCTCTCAGCACCCTTTTCACCGCCATCGCCCACCTTCCTCGCCAAGATGTCCTGGCCGAGTTGTAGCAAGCCGCGCGCGGTGCTCGCGATGTCGTCTTGTAAGGTTGAGTCGCTCAAATGGGCAATTAACCCAATCAGCACAGGACCTTGCAGTCGAAGCGCGTCTTGTAAGGCTAAAGTGGACGTTTCTCCATGTGATTCAGGCACTTGTGCCACAAGGGCGTCTTGTAAGGTACTCCGCCTATGACGCGCCGTATTGCGCCAGTAGCCGGGATGATTCCGTTGCCACTCGCGTACCCGGGCGGCGTTGTCGGCTTCACGGAAGTAATTTCTGTTCTGCGGTTTGGCGAGCCAACGGCGCTGCCGCGCCGCCTTCCCAGCCGCTCGACACGACTGCTTCGAGCAGTACTTTTGGCGCCCACGATTGCGCACATCCACCGTGAATTTGTCCCCGCAGCACAGGCACTTGCTTTCTCTTCGCTTCGCCATGGATCCCTCGCTTGAGGATCCATCTTCACCGACGACAGGTACGTATCAGTCACCGCCACCGGCATCAACACCGACGGGAAGAAAACCGACGCGAATAAGACGATTTGAAAATGTTCGTCCGAAGAAAACGGACGAAGAAGATGACGATGTTCAGACCGCTGGAATTAGACGGTAATCAAGTCGCCGCTGACATCGCGCATAACCCTGTGATGCTGGACCTCTACGTAAGCGAAGATGAGACGGATATCGATGCGCAGCACTCCATCACCTCGGCCCGAACTGGCAACCAGACGTTAGACTTGGCTGGTCTGAAGGAATTCGCCGCGGAGGTCGACGACGTTGCGGCCTCTCTCTGGCTGGCATTCGCAAGAGTCGCTGGAAGCACGGATTACCTGTGGCGACGATCGGGCGTAAAACAGGGTGCATGACGGCTGACCCCGATCAGAACCAGTACCAATCGCGCATGCGTGCCGACGTTCCGATATATACCTCGATCTCGCTCGGTGAGCCCGTCCGCGCGTACGCCGCCGCGCGATGGTGCCCGTCGATTAGGACGACGTCAGCGATGCCAGCACATTGAGCCGCATCAAGGGCCGAAATCCAACGCCCTTCTGTAGATCGCGGGCCTGCCAGAGACCTTGTCGCCGATGCCTCTTATTTCTTGCGTTTCCGCCCGGTCGAGATTTTGGATGCTGTCCGCTACCAGACGCGTACCCGCCGACAGTCGGAGCCAGATGTCTTGCTTTATGTATTTGAAGCGCCCGACCTCGTTCGCCGTCGCCATGACCAGTCGCCAGTCCGTATCGAGTGGGAATCCGTTGATCTCCGAACATCTGCGGACGCCCACGGATTCAAGGCTTAGGATCATTGAATCACGTGCTTGCTGTTAGGGTTGCTGTCCTCTACGGCCACAATTCATCGCCACCGTCTGCGTCGGCGCCGCGACCCCGGGCGTGCCGTGGCGCGGTCGGCCTGCTTGCACGGCATGCAGACTCGGCCCGTACCACCGGACCCATCTCCGAGAGTCTTGTCGAAGAAGAGAGCCAACGGCTTAATGCTGCCGCACCGTTCACAAGCTCTGGCGGTTTTGCCCGCCAACGCTCCCGCCTGCTCGCTAATCACCTTAACGGCACCGGTATGATCAGCCTTGGTCGCAGACGACACCATTTGTTCCAGCCGTTCAGACAGTGTCACAATCGGATCCATACCGAGGTTGAATCGATTGAGGCGCAGGAACCGGTACCCATAGCTCTCTAGTGTCAATTGACGTTCAACGTCGGCCTCATTCAGATAGCGTTCATGATTGCCAACGCCCACCGACGCACCCTTCTTGAAATGGTATTCAAAACCATCGTACTCAATCACGATGTAGATGACAGCTGTTTCCGTATCCACCGACAGGAGGAAGTCTACGCGCCACGACGGATGCTTATAACCGGGGTCCAGCTGACGCAAATAGTCGCCCAGCGGAAACTGGGGAAGTACTTCCACGGAATCTGATCTCAGCTGATAGAAAGGCGTCGAATAGATCCACTCGAGTACCTTCTGCTCCATCGGGCTCAGCGGATCCGTCTCCTCGGCACCAGCCTTGTGGGCGAGCTGCATATTCTGGAAATGCCGCATCGCTTGCCCTATCGAGCCCTTGAACTCCGCCAGCGGCTTGGAAAGGACGAACGACACCATTTCCTGGGCGCGACTGAACCCCACGTTCAGTCGTTGCATCTTGAGTTTCTCGCCCACCAGCTCATCAGCGTTCTTGAGCTCCAGAGGAAAGATGTAGTTCAGCAGGTCTTGCTTGCGAGTCGCGACCATCGAGTAAAAAATTATATTGCGCTCTTCGCCCTGGCAGCTGTCGAAAGTCATGACCTTGACCTTCAGACGAGCGCGAAAATCGTTCCACTTGGCATCGTTGCTAAGTAAGTGACTGATAAAAGACTGCTGCTCTCGAAAAGGTGTAATGATGCCAACGGTTGGCGGAGACTCCTCTTCGAGAAACTCGGTGCAACGCTGCAGGATGTAGTTGGCCTCGACCGGGTTCGTATTGCGAACAAATGTCGGCTCCGGGACCTCCAGCTCATTGATTTCAATGCAGTCTGCCAGCGGCACATTTCTGATCTTGATCGCCTGGAGCTGGCCTCCGTAGAAAGTCGTCGACGAGTAATGGATCAGTTCCTTATAGGATCGGAAATGCTTCCTGAGCATAATTCGATAGTTGGCGCACGCCAGACCAAATTCCAAGACCGAGCGTTTAACGTCGAAGTAACTCAGACGCACAAGCATGGCCGCTTCTTCCGACACCTCCCTTCTAAAGAAGGCCTTCAATTCGCTCAGGTGCTTTTCATTGAGCTCAATACTGGCGTTGCTGGACTTGGTGTTGGCGAATTGATGCGAATCGCCCATGACAACGATTTTCTTCGCTCTCAACAGGGCCGGGAACGCCTGGGCCACCGACACTTGCGAGGCCTCGTCGATAACGAGAACATCCAGAAGATCCTTCTTCAAAGGCATGTATTCCCCGAACTCGCGGATACTCGCGATCATGACGGGGAAGGCCTGCTTCACCGATTCGAATTTTTCCTCTGGGAATTTCTGCTTGTCCTTGATGAGCTTGGCCAACACTTTCGCGTCGGTGGCCGAGTTCTGCATAAAAGAGACCAGCCGTGAGTCGACCTCGGCATTCATCAGAGCCGTATTGAGCTTTTCGACCTCGGTCTTTCGGGCCACATACTCCAGGTGAGGCGCCTGGCTGAATTGGGTGCAGAGGGCGCTGTGTTGGGTGGCATAGCGCAGCGCCTGTACCCAAAGATGCGCTGACGACGAGGCGGGCGTCTTACTGTAAATAGCCGTGCGTGCGGAGCTCTCTGGCAGCCTATTGACGGCCTCCACGAATCCGCGCAATTCCTGGAGGCCGGGAAGCGGGATCGTCGCCTTTGCGAGCACGCCGTAGAGACCTTCGAACGTTATTCTCGGATCCGCCTTTCCCGCGATGGCCGCGGCGAGCTGGTGGCCGGCCGCGACGACACCCTTCACCATCTTGAGATCGGCGGGGAACTCGATCGATTTTCGGAACGTGGAGAGCCTTTGGCACTTGGCGGCCAGCGCCCGCAGCTTGCGGCCAGAGAACAACCAGCCGATGACCGGCTTCCGTAGGCCCTCGACCTCATTGATGATCTCGGTAAGGCCTGGTAGCTGCGATTCCTTCAGGGACGGGCAGTCGGCAAAATGGGGCCCCTGTGCTGCCGCAGCGAGCTCCCAAGCGAGGCTGTATGTGGCCAGCCAACCCTCCAGGGCCGCGCCCGTGCGCGGCGCCTGTTTCTCGAGAAGCTCGGCCAGGAATGGCTCGAGCGAGGAGTAATCTTGCGTGGACGATGGTGCGCCTGCGGCCTTTCCAAGGTAGCCCATTCCATCAATTACAGTCGACAATAACTCTCCACATAGGGTGTCCATCTCCTGCGCCAGGCGCTCGATCGCCGCGATGTCGGCTGTTTTAATAGCCCCGTACGCTCCCATGACGGTGCTGATGTTGTTTCGCAAGGTCTGCCGCCGATGGTCCCGATCCGCCTCTAGCGAACCACGGTTGGCGTTGGTCGCCTTCACGTGGGCGCCGATCTGAGCGAGTGTGCTCGCTGAAGTCAGTCGCCTGAAATTGGCTTGCTCGGTTCCTAAACGCAATAGTGGGTTAGGAAAGTCCTCTGAACCCCGGACTTCGTTCATGGCTCTGGATAGTTTGTCGTACACAACCTCCAGGGCTTCCGCCTTGTCCGAGAGCACAAGACAGCTCTTCTTTCGGAAGGCGCAGTCCGCCGCAATGGCGACAATGGTGTGCGATTTTCCAGTGCCCGGCGGACCCTCGACAACAATGATCCGACCCTCCTCATGGCGGATCGCCTGGAGAACCTTCTGCTGTTCCTCATTGAGCGGAATGGGCGTGTCCGGGACCGCTCGGAGGTCGACGGGGAGTGCACTCCACTGCTTCTCGATGGCGGCATCGATACTCACGGGGTTTCCCGCGATCACGCCCTCGATCATGGACTGGAAGAGCGTCACGACGCCTTCCTTGTTGGTCCTGACTTGGGAGATCATCTCCTCGTAGTCGTTCAGCAGCGCTTCGTCGGCCTTCTCAAAGGCGCAGAAGTACAGGCTGTTGGCGATTGCCACCTTGGTATCCGACTGCTGCGACACGGGCCCCGATGCCAATTTAATGTCATCAAGAAACCCGAACGCCTTTGCGATCTTCTTGAACATTGGCTCAACGACGTCCAGGACGGGCTCGCTTGAGGTCAGATACGTGATGCGCTCAGGAATCGGGCTCAGCCACTGCTTTTGTGATCGCGAGCCGAGTTCCTGCAGAATGAAATCCGTCGCGCGCTTATTGGCGTACAACTGATTGGTGAACTTGATCGTGTACGAGCCGTTTTTGTCATCTCGCCGGGTCTCGAGCGGCAGGTACAGCAGCGGATAGATTGAGGACCCATACTTGATGGTGCCAATGTAGAGGTAGAGCTGATTGCCCTCGGAAGTTGCGACGTAGGTTTCCAGATCGCGAAACTCGAGGAAGGCATCCGATGCCGCAAACGACTCGAAGAAGCCGGCAACGGCGGGTTTGACGAAATCAAGATTCAGCAGCTTGACTGACGCCTGCATCAGTTCCGTGGTATCTCGCGATACGGAGAACCGAGCCAGCACCTCCGGTAACTGCTCATCCAGGGGCTCGGCGAGCGTCGCAATCAGATCGCCTTCGGCGTTGAATACCGAATCAATCGAGGAGTACGCCTGGTCCTTCAACGCCGTATCCAGGAAGGACAACATAGGGCGAACGATGTGGGCACCCAGACTATCTGCCAGCTCCTGCCGCACCAGGGAAACCCATTCCTCCGGGTGCGACGCGCTCTTGGGTAACGAATGCTTCGCCTGCTGAACCACCGCAAGGATGACGGCGTCTACCGATTCTCGGCTGAGGGCAGCGACTTGTTCTTTCAGAATGAGTCGCAGCGGCTGGCTCAGCGACCTCGTGAAAGCACGAGGGGTAAGGGCAATTTCGGGGGCGTCCCAGGGTTCGCCCAGAGCATTCCAAAGAGCATCCTGCAGGCTTCGGTATCCCGCGAGTGCAATCCCCGCTTTGAATCCCGAGGAAGTCTGCAGGATTACTCGGCGTCTCGGGGCCTGCTGGCGCTTGAAATCGGATTCCAAGAAATCCAGAAAATATTGGGATACCTTGAGGCTGAGCTGCTTCAGCGTCTCCGGAATCACTTCGCGTTCCGCCGTAAACCGGTGACGAATAACGGCAAGCGGCTGCCAGAAGAACCCGATGGCAAATCCACCCTACCCTGCGCCTCTTCCTTGAGTACGCTGGTTTTCAAAGCAACCGATCCGGCCCATTGGCGAACAGGTAGTCCACGAGCAGCGGATCCTCGATCAAGTAGTCGCCGCCGGCTCCACTCAGGATGCCAACGCGCTTGAGTCGCTCCAAGGCGGCCCGAACTTTCGCAACGGTCGGGACCTTGCCTTCCGTTCGGGCCAGTTCCTTGAGGGTATTCTTGCCAATCGGTGGCTTCTTTTGAGCGATCAATACCAACAAATGGCGATCGAAGGGACTCAAAGGTGCAAGTAGCGCCATCCAACCCCTCACATTATTCGTATCGCTGGCCATGCGCCGAAGCGTGGCTTCCACGTCAGTCGAGCCTTCGGCGGATAACTCTTTCACCAGGTCCTTCATCAGCGCCGGTTTGAAACCCAGGTGAACAAACGCTGCCTGAAGGGCGGCGAGGTCCAGGCGTTTGCCTTTATGGACACGGGAAAAATGCTGGGCCAAAAGATTGAGGTAGTCGTCGCCGAGTACCGGAAAATTCAGTAGCTGCGCAAATTGGTACATCGGGCCACCCGAAGCGGCCATCATGGCGGCCAAGGCATCTTGAGAGGACCCCGTAAATACAGCCAGTACGTCCCGTTTGCGCTTCTGCAGGACTGCGCGGAGCGAGGCCATGATGCTCGCGCCTTCTGAGGATTCAGCAACCGCCTGCGCCTCATCCAACATCAGGAGCACTGGCTGGCTGCGCGCCGCCGCCAGTCGAGCGACTATAGTATCGAGCCGCAGTGCAGGCTCCGCCGGCAGCGCCCGGCGCTTGGGCTCGTCCCCCAATTCAAGGGCCGCGCCCAATGCGCCAACTTTCTTGACTGGCGTCTTAGCAGCCTTTCCAACCGCAGAAGTCGGTACCGTCGCGTCATCCAGGGCTTCCTCAAGCGCGTGATTGATGGCACTCAGGGGAGAGGTCCGGTGCAGCCATATATCGGCGTACACGGGCGTAAAGCCCGACGCACGTGCCGCAGGTGTCAAGTCTTGGTCCAGAAAGAAGGTTTTTCCGACGCGGCGGGGCGCGAACAGGGCAATCGGGCGCCCCGGTTGGGCTTTCAATAGCTCGAGGTAACTGCGTGCCAGTTCCGGCCGGCGCACTTCCAGGTCATCAAAAGTTTTCATACCCCACGCAGTGTGCCTTAGTGTCGCCTTGAGGCGCAAGTGCGGTTCCAAGCCACACCCGGCCGCACAGGGCCGCACAGGGCCGCACAGTACGTCAACCGACCCAAAAGCAGTCCTTGTTGTTGCCGACATCGTCAACATCGTCTCAAGCCGCGGGCGCGTCACCAACGTTGATCCACTCGATTTCTCCGAGAGTCATGTAAACCAATGCCCCTCGCTTGGCACCCGTTGCCATCAGGTAGTCGCCCAACTGGCCTCGGTAGCCAGATCGCTCATGGGCGCTCGGCGCCACGTCGCTTTTCCAGTCCAATACGAGTTGCACGCATCCTTCGACGACTGACACGGCATCGGCACGCCCGGCCAAGTAACCTTCCTCCACCGATCCTGCCCAGATCGGCACTTCGGCGTGCAAGCTTGACCGAATCGCGACGATCTCGGGAATATGTATAGTCCGTAAGGCAGTTTCGGCTGTCTCCTTCGGGTCCGGCGCCGCTTCGACGCCGTCTGGACTCATACTCAGAAGTTCGATCAAAAGCTCCGTCGCCCGCTGCACTACTCCGTCGACACTTTCGTTCAACTCACCAGTGACAAACTCCTCCATGAGTTTGTGCAGCAACACGCCACGTAATCGTCCAGCGCCTAATGGCTGAACAAACTCGAAGGGCTCATCAACGGTGGTTGTCGAGATGTCTATCGCTAGTACCCGATCTGGATCGTGCTCGCTGGGTCGCCGCCAGCTCACGGCCGGCGCAGCTTCTAACGCGCGAAGCGCCTCTGCGGCGAAGATCGCCGCTGATTGCCCATTGACAGGCAAGACCGTCGGTACGGGTATAGGTGCGGGTAAACCGCTTAGGTCAATTTCGGGCAGCGCATGGTGGGCCAAGTCGACAATACGGGACCACGAGAGGGCCGACGCGGACAGGAGCTCCGGTAAGATTAAAATGTCTCGCGCTCTCGTACAGGCCACGTACCACATTCTCTGATGCTCCAGAGTTTCATTGCGTCCCTCCTCCTCGCGGGCCGCAGCGAGGCTCGGGGAAGCGACGCCACCAATTACCCAATGCAGGGTATTGTTTGATTGTAGGTGCACAAACTGCGATGACGAGCGGATGGCCGTGCTCGTGTTGATAGGGATTACCACCGGCCATTCCAACCCTTTTGAGCTATGAATAGTCACAATCTGCACGGCGTCGTCAGAAGCATCGATGCGGCCCTCGCCGCGCCCTACCCGGTGCTCCCAATCGTCTTGAAGCGTCATCACGAATGCATGTAGGCCAGCGATCCCGTATGGCCGCGCCATTTCGATAAGTGCATCCAGATTGGCTAAAGCTCGCGCGCCGCGATTACCATGTCGCGCGGTTAGCACGAGCCGGAGCTGTAACCGTTCAATCGCTTCGGACAGCAGGATGAGCGGCGTCGTAAGCGGGACTCGCATTCTCAGGTCCTGGAGATGACCGAGCACCCATTTGGCGAGCGGCAGCTCAACCCACTCGAGAGGTGTCGTCAATCTAAAGCCGCGCTGGGCAATCTCGGCATCGGGACAGGCATTTATTGCCTCAGCAATGTCTAGGATCTGCTCCTCCGTGAGGCCAACCAGCGGACCCCTCATTAGCGCGCCAAAGGCAACCGTATCGAAAGGATCAGCAAGCGTTCGAAGCAAGCAAAGTACGTCCTGCGTCTCCTGCCGCAACATCAATGTCTTGCCCGCTTGGGAGGCCACAGACAACCCGCGTGCCTCAAGCGCTCGCTCATAGCGCCAAAGTTCAGTGCCGGTTGGAGCAAGCAGTGCGATATCACCGGGCACGAGAGGTGTCCTACTGCCATCCTCCCGAATGATTGTTACCGCGCCGACTAACCGGCAGCACACGTCGGCGATAATTGCCGCCTCCCCCTCTCGCTGATCAGCAGCTAAAGGTCCGCGGGATGAATTTGACGGGTTTGGGATGTCAACGGTTACCTTCGCGGCGCAAGGCAAATCGGAGACCCGGTCTTCGATCGTGGCCGTAAGCTTGACGTACCCTGGTTGACCAACGGCGCTCAGCACCGGCTCGAAGCACGCATTCACGTGTGCAAGTATGCTTTGGCCAGATCTGAAATTGGCTGTGACCTGCACTATGCAGTCCTCGGCTTGACGCCTCATCGTCGCGCGCGCGTCTTCGTAGGCCGCGACGTCAGCGCCCCTGAATCGATAGATCGCTTGCTTCGGGTCGCCAACCAGAAACAACGATCCAGGCCGCAGGTGTCCATCTTGCCATCGCTCCACGCGCGCCTCCGATGCAATCAGAAAGATTATGGCCGCCTGAACACCATCTGTATCTTGGAACTCATCAACGAACAGATGCCGGTAGCGCATGCCAATTGCGCTTCGGACCGCCTCATGTTGGAAAACTAGTTCATGAGCGCGGGAGAGAAGATCGTCGAAATCCAACACCGCAGCCGCTCGCTTGCGGGTGTTATACAGCGTCAACACCTCATCAAGCGTTGTCGACAGAGCCGACACCATGCTTGCGCCAATCGCGCCAAGCAACGTCCGATAAGTTGAGTTCACCACTTCGAAATGGGTTTCCGCTATTTCACAGTACCGCTGCCCCGCGTCCTTGCCGCAACTGCGGATCCACGCCGTTTTCCGCTGGTAAGGGTGACGATCGCAACTGCTAAATTTCATCACCTCCACGGTTGGCGGCCGCGCGAGCCGCCACAGCCGTTCAAAAGCCGGTCGCACAGTTAGGCTATCGGAATAGAAATCGGCGAGCGTCCGTAAGTCGCGGAGTACATCGGCTGTCCCCTGCTCCCCGGGCGTCGTTGATAGCCACCGCTCGAAATCATCTACGGCTTGACGGAAGTCGATGTCCGGCCGCTGCCCTTTACCGTCTTCCGGCGCGGTCGCACTGGGGTGTTTTCTCTTCATGTCTGCCAGTTCGCGAATCAGTTTGATCACCCCGAGCGGATCATCCTTTGAGAGCACTGCAATCGGATCGTCTCTGCCCGCGTCAGCGGACAGACGGTCGATTAACCACTCAGACAGCACTGCCTCGAACATCGTGTCGGCCCCTGCGGCGTCGATTACGCGTGACCCTGGGTCAAGACTCGCTTCGATGGAGTAGCTACGGATGGCTTCCTGGCAGAACCCGTGAATCGTGGATGTCGTCAGTTCATCCATGGTCATGGCTGCAACTGCTAGATGCGCGCGCTGAGTATCGTCAAGTCCATCTGGAAGGGCGATCTGAAGCTCACGAGGGATCTCGCCGGCCAACAAGCTCTCCATCATTCGCGAGATCCGTACCGATAGCTCACTTGCCGCAAGCTCGGTAAAAGTAATTGCGGCTATGCTTCTGGGCGGCTGACCGGCGGCCAGCAGCATAACTACACGCCCTGCCATCAACGCTGTTTTCCCAGTGCCGGCCGCCGCCTCGACCAGAAGATTTTCACCCAGGCTGGTGAGCGCTCGACGGCGTTGAGCCTCGTCAATGAGGATCATGGTCGTCTCCACAGCGGCATAATTTCTCGATGGCCGACGTTGAACGCAGGCCGTTTAATCCGAAAATAGCTATCGATTTCTGCCGGCAACGCGATCCGCAGATAGTTGTAGTCATCCAGCGCGTCGGGGCCAGGATAGGCGCTCCCGTTGCGCAGCTGGGCGCAGGCCACCTTTAAATAGCGGCCAATCTCCGCGATTGCGCCATCCAACGCATCCCCGCGGAGGCTGAAGGGTTCTGACATACCATCCAAATAAACGAGCCTTGATATTACCTGTCGGAGATCAGGCAAGAGCTGCCGCGCCGCCATTGCATACAGGGCTCGCTGCACCTCCGCCCCCTGGTCTAGCACAATGTTTTCAGCATTGGGCGGTGCTGCGCCAGTTTTGTATTCCGATATTCGTGCGGCGGTACCCGCAGCCACCACATCGATTCGATCGATCCTGCCACTTAAGCGAAGCTCGGTCCCTGAGATGATTACCTCCTTCACGACATCCCAAAGCTCGTTGCTCTGAACCCGCTCATTGAGCCCGAACCCAACCTCGGTCCAGCTTCTGGTGCCAGGTTGAAAGGCCTCGTCTCGCGTTAAAGCCCGCAAGCATCGGCGGGTACCCTCTTCTAAGGTGTTTTGCCAGAGCAGGCGCGGCGGTACGGCTCGTTGCAATGGCCAAGCATCGAAAACATGGTCCGCGGCGGAGGTCACGGCCTGCTCGATCTCATCGCGCGACGCCCGCGCATAGCCCGGGTGAGGCTCGAGCGTATCAACCGCCCTTCTCATTAGCTCATGTACCAGTTCGCCGAACACGATCGGATCAAACGCGAGAGCCCGCTGCGCTAACTCGATGGATCGCCAATCCAAGCCGTACCTCCAAACAAACCCCAACGGATCGCGCAGGAGTTGCCTGAGGGAAGTAGTCGAATGTACCCGCTTGAGCGCCCGTTCGATGACTGGATGTCCTGGGCGCACCATCCCATCGTGCGCCGACAGTGCCGGTCGTTGCCGGCTTCGCCAACACGCGCGACTTGAGCGCACAAGCGGGGATTGTCCCGCCTCTTCAGGGCGAGCCAGCAACCGGTCACTCTCGCTGAAAGCATGTTCCGGAACTCGTGCGCGATTGCGCACCTGCTCCTCGAGATCTCGAGGCCAGAGGGAGCTCTTTGACAGTAGGCTCCCCTGAGCCGATCTGCGACTTCTCGACAGGACGATGTCTCCGCCGCAATTGCATAGCAGGGATGTAAAGTGCAACCGGTCTCGCTCCGTTGCCGACACGGGCTCCAGACGTCGTCGACGCACCATGTGGTCCGGCAACAGCGGGTCTTCGCTTTCACGCCGGGGCCATGTGCGACCCGAGAGGCCAAGGAGCCGCATGAAGCGGCGGGGCGATGTGAAGAGATGAGCTGCTGGACCCCAAACGACACTATTGCCAGGGTCATTGCCGTCGTGGACTCGAAGAGATTGAAGCGAAATGCTAATGGCGGCTGCAGGCGCCGCCCGAAGTGCGCTTCGCCACATGCCAAGCGCGGAGCCTCGAAGCAACGTCGCTGCCGCCTCTGCCGCCGCGACGCCTTTTGCCAGTAGGGAAAGCATGGGCAGCAAGGCCAATTCCGATGCCTCACCACTCGCTCGTTGGTCTCGCGCCAAAGCCATGGCGCGGGTCCAGTGTTCTAGGGTAAAGAGACCTGCCCGTCTGGGTAGTCCTTTCGACCAGTCACTGGGTAGTCCGCTTCCAACTTCCACGGGAAGACGATTTATCAATCGGCGCACGCGATCCTGGCTAAGGCCGCTGACTAGAACATCCGCAAGTGCAGCACAAGCTTGACCATCGCGTGTACTTAGAGCGGGCACACCGTGAGAAAAATGAACGGGCAATCCCGCATCGGTAGCCAATACATGGACGTGGTCGTCCCACTCCGCTGGCGATGCTGTGGTCATAGCGATTTCGGATGCTTGCACGTCACCACGGCTCAAGAGTGCGCGGACCCACCGTAGAGCCTCAACAACCTCTGCACGTGGATCAGCGCAGATCTCACCATTCATCAAATTCAGCGGGAGTTCTGTATTGACCTCCAAATGCCCCGTAAACCAGCTGCGATCGGCTGGTCCTACCGGTCCCCAGGAAACCCGCAATTGATTGGCCAAACCAATGAACATGGGTCGCCACACCTCATCAATGTCATTCACGCCATCAATGGTGATTTCCCCAAAAAGGACATTGGCATGCGACAAACGGTTAAGCGCGGCGTCTCGCAGGTCGGGCGGAATGAGTGCTCCGGCGGGTAGTGCAGCTCGTACTCGGTGCTGGATTGCCGCCAGATCAGAAAATCGGGGCGACTGGTCGGCTACGGCTTCGAGATCGAAACCAGCACGCCAAATGCGTTGCAGCGTGCTCGCAACCGCTCGCACCATTCCAGGCAAATTCGCGACACAGCTCAATTCGACGAAGCTGCCCTCGCTCAGAGCGTGTGCGATTGCAGGGTAAAGAGCCTCCTCGTCGACGGGCCTACAAAAGCCCCCCGCCAGGCGTGACGCAAGTTGCGGAATCGTCCGGATTTCCAGACCTACAGCTCCCTCCCGCGCTGCGAGTAACCGACGCATACGAAGAGCCAGCGGCCCTTCGACGACAACCACGCGATGTTTCATACAGTTCCTTGCCAGTGGTCCCTAGACCGAATCGGTGCCGCAATCCCAAAAGTCAAAAAACCCTCGCCCGTGTCGTCGGAACGAAGGTTCGGGGAAATTGGATCGCCGGTGCCGCCAGGTTAAGCGTTCGTCTCATGATCCTCTCATAGACGGAGACACGTTGAATTTCTTGCGGTAGCATGGCAAGAGTAACAACGCAAAAGCCAGTCAAAGGAGTGACCTCGCATGCGAAGAATAATCATACACTCGGGCATTAGCGTTTTATTCGTACTCAGTGGTTGCACGACTTCCCACGTTCATGGCGTTCCGATGAACGAAGTAATTGATCGCCTCAAAGCGGAGCTCAGCGCCGTACCCCCAATGCAAATCGAATATGAGGGGGAACCGGGTTGCGAACCAAAAGGCAACTACAGTATTGTTGCATTTCCAACCAAAGCTTCAGTGCAACTCAAGACCGTCCTTACCCAAAGCAACACCGGAGGTCTTGGTGCAACCTTCGGCATACCTATTGTAGTTGCGCCCACGTTCACCGCAATAGATACGTCCGTTCGCACAACACAGTCAACGTTGGCTTTTTGCGTCGTCCCCGAAACGCTTGAAAATGTTAGCGACAGAAAGCCGGATGATGATTGTACTTGGAAACTCAAAGACAAAACCAAACCCTACGTGACTGAGCTGTGGCCGACCAAGACGCAACACGTGCATCTCCCCAAGTACAGTCCGGCGAGTACTCCTCGAGTGATCTCTATCAAGGCAAGCGAGCAACCTGCCAGTTCCGATCTCGCCGAAATATTCCAATCT
>PLAH01000163.1 GCA_003134045.1 Gammaproteobacteria bacterium | reverse complement strand
TCATCTTCGCCGGAATACTCACTTCCATCTCTCCTTCGACTCTCGCCTTCACGACCTGCTGTGCGATCCGGTCAGCGACTGTGGGTACGCCCAAAACTCGCTTGCCGTCTCCGCTCTTCTTGGCAATCTCCACTTGCTTTACCGGCGGCGGGAAGTAGCTCCCCGAGGCTAATCGGTTCCATAGTTTGTAGAGATTGCGGCTCAAGTCCGCCTCGAACATCTCGATGCTCTCATCGTCAATGCCCGCCGCGCCCCGATTGGCTCTGACGTGCCGGTACGCTTCCAACACCCTTCTTTTGGATATTTCAAGAGGCTTGGTCGATATCACGGGTTCTTCCTCGTTGCCGAGTTGTCCCATGCCTTCGACCGGACGACGCCACCGCTTTGCTCCACGCCCATTACAGACGCTTCAACGCTCGTACCGGTGGCTCCGTCGCTGACAGGCGCATCGATATTCCTCCTCGTGGTTCCGCCACTTGTCGTTTCTCTACACATCGCCCGTCAACTTTCACGTGTTCCGTAGGGCAGCCTAAGTTAAGATCGTGCCGCCTTTACACCGGCTGCCGCTGGGTCGATCTGCAGATCCCTCTCCCAGCTCTTCCCGCAGGTAGCCAATACCCCACGGTTCTGACAGCGTCTTGGAATTTCGATGCATCTTCGGACGGTTCACTTGCGTTCACCTTCTTAGCTCATACCTTCCGGCCTCTTCCGGCCGATTTTTGCAGCAGTCGCTCACCACCATGGCTTTTTGGGCCACAGCAGCACTGCCTGGTTTGAAGCCTGCTTCTGCACGCCGGCTTCGAGGGGCCTACCCTCATCTCCTCTACAGCACCGGAAATCCGGTCCATCGGGTTCCCGTTCACGTCGCACTTGGCTGATTCCACTATCGGAATCGCATCTACGGTCGATTCTGAAATCGTGGATTCCCCATTACAATAGAGCGCGTCCACATATGGCCTTGGGTCCCGGTCTCCCGGATCCGCCGACGGCAACGCACCCGAACTTCAATTCCAGATCCCGACATCGCCTGCGCGAGGATGTTGCCGTGTGCGCGAACGCCGTGCTGGATGGTCTCCACCATGAGCATTTCTTGGCACCGACGGTCGCGCCGCTGAGTATTTGCGGATGACAGCCACCGAATGGCGGCTGCCCCAGATGGCCGAACGCCGGGATTGTGACGGATGAGTCAGGAATCCGGAAGCGCTCGCCCCACCGTCGGGTTGGCGACTCCCGGTGCGCGGGGCTTTACAGAACGAGGCGCACGAGGTCGCGGACGTACTTGCGGTCGGTGGCCAGCGTGCTGCGCAGGCCACCCAGGTAAACGTGCATGTAGCGCGCCTCGATGGCGCCGAGCACGGTATCGGCGGCCGCCAGGGCGGCCGCCGCAGGCACCGAGTTCGAGCGCGCCAGCCACTGCGTGAGCGCCGCGCGCAGCCGCAGCTGCATCGGATCGTCCTTGCTCTTGCCGCGCACCTTGGTCGGCCGCATCCGCACGCCGGCGGAAACAAGCAGGAACAACGCCGGAACCGCAGTGGCAAAGTAGGAATTGAGGCCAGTGAGGATCGCCACCAGCTGCTTGTCAACCGGCACATCGGGGATCGGTCCACGCTGCAGCTGCATCAGCTCGGGCGGATCGGCCGGCCAGAGCGCCATGACCAGCAGGTTGTTCTTGGTGCGCACGCGGTGAAAAATCGAGGCCGGGCTGACCTTCAGCCGCTTGGCGATCACGCCCACCGAAACCTGGGGGCCTTTCTCGAGGAACACGCGGCGCGCGGTGGCAACCAGAACTTCGTCGCTCACCTGCTTGGGTCTGGCCATGGCGGAAACTTTCTTTGAGTTAGTAAGTGGGGATCAAGAATGACATGAGCGACACGTCGGCGCAAATCCAGCGGCCACGGCGGCCACAGATGTCGCGTAGGTGTAATAGGCCAGCAGCCGGCCCGAGATGATCGCGACCGTCCAGCACAGCAGCGAGACGGCGGCGTAGGCACGCGCACTGCCCGGCGCACGCACATCGACGGCGGCGTATTCGGCGTCGCGCGCCAGCACGCAGCGAGTGATCAGCCAGCCGAACAGCAGGCCGACCGGCTTGCGGCCGATCACATCCGACAGGCCCGGCAGGAACACCTGGCCGAGGAAGCCGATCGCCGAGGTCACGAAGCCCATCTGCGTGCCCGGCAGCTTGACGTAGTCGGTCAGGTACTGCGAATAATTCCGTCGCCGAGAGTTTCTTCTCAACGATGAAAGTTGAGCGGACTGATCACAAAATGTACGGCACCCGGGATCAAGCTAAAGCAGATGTGTTCGATTCCATCGAACGCTTCTACAACGCGCGACGCAGACATTCAACATTGGGAAATGTAAGTCCGATAGACTTCGAGCAGACGGCCACAGTGGCCTAAAGGTAGTGTCCACCAAACCGGGTGCAGTCCACTTGTTAAGAACTGATGCGACAGTAATGCAGCCCTCCGGTCACAGCCCCACCCGCGGCCCGCCCGGCGCCCCCCCCAAGGCCCGTGCCAGGGCCCGTGCAGGCCGCGCCTGGCTGGCCACAGCAGCCGTACTGCTGCTCGCCGCGGCGCTGTGGTGGCGGCACGAGGCGGCGCTGAGCACCGCTCTGGTGCAGGCCTACCCCGACGCCATCCCGGGCGACCCGGCGCTCGAGGGCTGGGCGCTGGCCCGGGGCCAAAGCGCGTACGCACGGCACTGCAGCAGCTGCCACGGAGCCGCGGGCGAAGGCGACCGGCGGCGTGGCGTGCCCGACCTGCGCGATGGCGACTGGCTCTACGGCTCGGGCCGCGTGCTCGAGATCGAGCGGGTGGTGCTCTATGGCATCCGCACGGCGAATTCGAAGGGCTGGCGGCTGTCGGTCATGCCCGGCTATGCGCGGCCCGAACCGGACAAGCAATACCGGCTCGAGCCGCTGCGGCCGAGCGAGATCGACGACGTCACAGAATACCTGATGAAGCTGCAGGGCCAGCCCTACGACGAGCCGATCGCCGCTCGCGGTGCGCTCGTTTACCGCAACCAGGCGCGCGGTCTGTGCTGGGATTGCCACGGCGAGAACGCCCACGGCAACCCGGCGATCGGCGCGCCGCGGCTCACCGACAGCATCTGGCTGTATGGCGACGGCTCGCGCGCGGCGATCCGCCGCTCGATTGCCGAGGGCCGGGCCGGCACCTGCCCGGCGTGGGTCGGCAAGCTCGATGCCGCGACGATCCGCGCGCTCGCGGTCTGGGTCCATCACCTGTCGGCGCGCGCGCCGGCTACCACGCATACGAGTGCCTCACCATGAACGGACCACGATTCGGCAAGCCTGACGAAGTGAACTTCCCGCGCGCCATGGCCCTCTATGCGCTCGGCGCGCTCGTTGGCCTCGGCATTGCCGGCTACGGCTTGTTCACCGCGCAGGGCACGGCCACGCGCGGCGTGCCGCCGGAAGACGTGGCGCTGGTGAACCAGCGCCCGGTGCTACGCAGCGATTTCATCACCCAGCTCGAGAGCGAGACGGGCCTGAAGTTCGAGCAGGCCGCGCGCGCCGACCAGCTGCGCGTACTCGCCGAGATGGTCAATGAGGAGATGCTCGTGCAACGCGGCCTCGAGCTCGACTTCGCCGAAACCGACCAGGACACGCGCAACGCGCTGGTGGCAATCGTCAACCAGCAGATGATCGCCGACGTCACCACCAGCACGGCCGCCGAACAGCAGCTGCGCGACTGGTATGACAGCCACCGCGCCGACTACTCCACCGAGGGCACCATCACCGCCTGCGACCTGCTGCTGCGCGCACCTAAGGTGGCCGCGGGCGCCGCAGGTGCGGTGGGCGCGGCGCCCTCGGCCGCCGCGCTGGCCACGGCGCATGCGGCCG
>PLAH01000169.1 GCA_003134045.1 Gammaproteobacteria bacterium | reverse complement strand
CGTCAAAAGGCCGGGCGAATTGGGTACGGTGCTGATCGCGCACAAGGTGCCGAACGCGCGCGATGCCGATCAGCCGGCGCTGGAAATGCTCGACGCGATTTTGAGTTCGGGCAAGAACGCGCGTCTGTACCGGGCGCTGGTCGACAAGGGCTTGGCCTTGAGTGCGGGCGCGGGCACGGATTTGCATCGTGACCTGTCGCTGCACTCGATCTACGCGTCGCTCGCGCCCGGATCCACCCACGAACAGGTGGAAGAGGCGCTGCTCGATGAGATCGAGAAGATCAAGACCAAGGGCGTGACGCCCGCCGAGATCGAGCGCGTCAAGCAGCAGTACATCGCCGCCGACGCCTACAAGCGCGACGGCACCGCCGCCGTGGCGAGCGAGCTCAACGAGTGGATCGCGGTCGGCGACTGGACCTTGTACGTGACGTTTCCGCAGAAAGTGCAACTGGTCACCCCGGCCGATGTGCAGCGCGTCGCCAAGCAGTATTTGAACGAAAACCAAAGCACCACCGGCTGGTTCGTGCCGGTCCCGCCCAGCGCGGAGAAAGGGTCGTGATGAGACAGAATTTCCCGGGACGGTATTTCCTCAAGGCAAGCCTATGGCCGGCGCTGCTGCTGGCGAGCCTGGGCGCGAACGCCAATATGGCCGAACAGGGCCATCGCGCCTCGGTGGCGGGCATCGACGTGGTCACTTATCCCACCAGCGTCAAGGACGTGGTGGTGATCCTGGGGGCGCTGCCGGCCGGCGATGCCATGGGCACGCCCGGCAACATCGCCGTCCCCACGCTCGCCGGCATGATGCTCGACCGTGGCACCCAGTCGCTCGACAAATTTGCGATCGCCGACAAGCTCGACAACGTGGGCGCCGAGATTGCCTTTGCGGTGGGTGCGCAGAGCTTGGAAATTCGCGCCAAGTGCCTGAAGAAAGATCTGCCGCTGGTGATGGAATTGATCGCCGCGGATTTGCGCAAACCGGCGCTGCAGCCGCAGGAGTTCGCGAAGGCCAAGGAGCAGTTCATCGGCTCCCTGCAAGCGTCCTTGCAGAACACCGAGGGCCGCGCTCACGAGGCATTCGACCGCGCGGTATTCCCCGAGGGTCATCCGAATCATCCGCATGCGATTGCGGAGTACATGACGGCCGCCAGGTCCGCCACCCTCGATGAGGTGAAGGCCTTCATCGCCAAGTATTACGGGCCCGCGCACATGACCCTGGTCATGGCGGGCGACGTGTCGCCGGAGATTTCGCAAGCCGAAATCGCCAGGGTCTTCGCGGGTTGGTCGGGCGGCCGGGACTACATTCGCCCGCCGCCGGGCGCGGCCGCGTCCGGCGCGCGCGAGATTCCGGTGCCCTTGAGCGGCAAGCCCAGCGTGACCGTCCTCCTGGGACAGGCCACCGGACTCAAGTATCGCGACCCGGATGCTCTCGCCCTGCGGGTCGGTACCGCAGTGTTCGGCCATGGATTCACCGGACGCCTGATGGGTACCGTGCGCGACAAGGAAGGACTCACGTACAACATCGGCGCAGGCATGGCCGATGACAGCATCACCGACGGCGATTGGGCCATTTCCGCGAGCTTTGCACCGGCATTGCTGGATAAGGGCATCGCGTCCACTCGCCGCGAACTGGTCAAATGGTGGGCCGACGGCATCACCGACGTGGAGCTTGCCGACCGCAAGCAGGGTTTGGTCGGCGGTTATTTCGTGGGCATGTCCACCACCGGCGGCGTGGCGAGCAGCATTCTTACGTCCCTGCAGCGGGGCTACGACTTGGGCTGGCTGGATGCCTATCCGGAAGCCGTCAAGGCGCTGACGCGCGGCCAGGTCAACAGCGCCATCAAGTCGCACCTGAATCCGGAGACCATGGTGCTGGTGAAGGCGGGGAGCGTGGGGGCCGCGGCCGCGCCTACCTCTCCGCCGCCGCCGCGCTAGTTCGTGCCGAGATAGTCCTTCTTGCCGATGTCGAGGCCGCACTGCCGCAAGATGTCGTACGCGGTGGTGACGTGGAAGTACACGTTCGGCAGCACGTGATCGAAGAGATAGGGCGTGCCTTGCATGTGCTTGGTCGAACTGCGCGTGGACCAGGTCACCGTGCGATCCTCGGCGCCGACGAATTGCTCGGGCTTGAGCGTGTGCAAAAATCCGATGGATCGCTGCACGCCGTCGACGAGTTCGGCGAAGCTCCCCTGACCGGCCTCGAAGGCCGGTACCTCGGCGCCCGCCAGGCGCGCGGCGCCGCCCCGGGCAATGTCGCCGGCAATGACGATCTGCATGGTCAACGGCAGCATGTCCGGAAATAAGCGCGCGTTGAGCAGCGTGAGGGGATCGATCTTGCGCGCCGTCGCGTAGCTCTCGGCCTTGTTCAGGATCGCGCTCAGGTTGGTGAGCGCCCTGGCGCACGGTGCGACCGTGGCTTGGAACATGTCGAGTGCCATTCAGGCCGCCTTGGGTGTAGAGGCGAGTTGCCGCAGTACGTACTGCAAGATCCCGCCGTGCTGGTAGTAGTCGAGTTCCTTGGGCGTGTCGATGCGCAGCCGCGCCTCGAACTCGGTCTTCTTGCCGTCGTCCGCCGTGGCGATCACCGTCACCACCTTGGCCGCGCCCTTGTTGAGGCCGACGATCTCGAAGCGCTCCTTGCCGGTGAGTCCCAAACCCGCCGCGTTCTGGCCCTCCTTGTACTGCAGAGGCAGCACGCCCATGCCGATCAGGTTGGAGCGATGGATGCGCTCGAAGGTCTCGGCGATCACGGCCTTCACCCCCAACAGCATGGTGCCCTTCGCGGCCCAGTCGCGCGAACTGCCGGTGCCGTACTCCTTGCCCGCCAGGATCACCAGCGGCGTTCCCTCGGCCTTGTATTTGACCGAGGCGTCGTAGATCGAGAGAGTCTCGCCGCTCGGGATGTGCTGGGTCACGCCGCCTTCGGTGCCGGGCACCAACAGATTGCGCAGCCGGATATTGGCGAACGTGCCGCGCATCATGACTTCGTGATTGCCGCGGCGTGCGCCGTAGGAATTGAAGTCCGCTGCCTGCACGCCCTGCGAAACCAGATATTTGGCGGCCGGACTGGACTTCGAAATATTGCCGGCGGGCGAAATGTGATCCGTGGTCACCGAATCGCCGAGCACCGCCAAGGCGCGCGCGCCCTTGATGTCGCCGACGGCCGCCGGCGTCATGGTCATGCCTTCGAAATAGGGCGGGTTCTTGACGTAGGTCGATTTGCCGTCCCATGCGTAGATCTTGCCGGCGGGCGTCTTGATGCCGCTCCAATGCGCATCGCCCGTGAACACGTTGGCATAGCCTTTCTTGAACATGGCCGAATCGAGCGACGCCGCCACCGCCTTCGCCACGTCCGACGCGCTCGGCCACACGTCCTTCAAGTAAACGGCTCTGCCGTCCTTGCCCACGCCCAGCGGCTCGGTCGTGATGTCGATGTTGAGATTGCCGGCGAGGGCGTAGGCCACCACCAGCGGCGGCGAGCCTAAGAAATTCATCTTGATCTCGGGATGCACGCGGCCTTCGAAATTGCGGTTGCCCGACAGCACGGACGCTGCGATCACGTCGCCCGTCTTGACCGCCTCGGAGATCTCGGGCTTCAACGGGCCCGAATTGCCGATGCAGGTGGTGCAGCCGTAGCCCACGGTGTAGAAGCCGAGTGCCTCCAGTTCCTTGAGCAACCCGGCCTTCTGCAGATAGTCCGTGACGACGCGCGAGCCCGGCGCAAGCGAGGTCTTGACCCAGGGCTTGGAGGTCAGCCCCAACGCGTTCGCTTTCTGCGCGAGCAGGCCGGCGGCGACCAGCACCGCGGGATTCGAGGTGTTGGTGCAGCTGGTGATGGCGGCGATCAGCACGGCGCCGT
>PLAH01000041.1 GCA_003134045.1 Gammaproteobacteria bacterium | reverse complement strand
AAACGAGGGGAAGAACTTCCGACTAATGGCTCGAGTTCGGGTACGCGTCGATTTCGTCCAGCATGTTGGGGCCGCCGAGGGCCTGCATCTGCCGTAGGATCCAGTCGCGCCGCTGCTGGACGTAGCGCGACGGCGCGGCCGCGGAGAAGCGCTGCGGATTGGGCAGGACGGCGGCCAAGGTGGCGGCATCGCCGCGGCTCAAGTGCGCGGCGTTCTTGTGGAAGAAGCGTTGTGCGGCGGCTTCGGCGCCGTACGTGCCATAGCCGAACTCCGCAATGTTGAGATAGATCTCGAGAATGCGCCGCTTCGGCCAGCAGCCCTCGATCAGCAGCGTGAAATACGCTTCCAGGCCCTTGCGGAAGTAGCTGCGGCCGGACCAGAGAAACAGATTCTTGGCGACTTGCTGACTGATGGTGCTGGCGCCGCGCACTCGATGGCTGTACTGATTGAGGGCATAGGCCTTCTCGATGGCCGCCACGTCGAAGCCCCAGTGCTCCGGGAATTTCTGGTCCTCGGAGGCCACCACCGCCAGCGGCAGATTGGGCGAGATGCGGGTGAGATCCACCCAGGAATGGCGCAACACGTACGAGGAGTCGCGGCGGAGCCAGGCGTCAATCTGCGTCTCGGCCATGAAAGCGCTGTAGGGCGGGTTGACCCACCGCAACAGCAGCACCGAGAACACCGACGCGAGTACCCACAGCAACAGGAGCCATAGAACCGCGCGCAGGATCCGGCCGAGCCAGGAAGTGCTGCGCGCCATGACGTGTCCGGTCGCGGGCTCGTTACGCTTCGACCTTGCGCACGCTCTTCATGACGACGGCCTCGACGGGGACGTCGTCGAATCCCTCGCGCCGGCCGGTTTCGACCGCGGCGATCTTGTCGACTACGTCCATGCCCTCGGTGACGCGCGCGAACACGGCATAGCCGAAATTGCCGCGGCTGTGATCCAGGAAGTCGTTGTCCTTCAAGTTCACGAAGAACTGCGACGTCGCGCTATTGACGTCGTTGGTGCGGGCCATCGAGAGCGTGCCGCGGCTGTTCTTCAAGCCGTTGTCGGCTTCGTTCTTGATGGCGGCCAGGGTTTTCTTCTGCGTCATGTCCTCCGTGAAGCCGCCGCCTTGAATGACGAAGCCCGGCACGATGCGATGAAAAATAGTGCCGTCGAAGAAGCCGTCATCGATGTACTTCTGGAAGTTGGCGACCGATATCGGAGCCTCTTTCTCCAAGAACTCTATCGTGAAATCGCCCAGCGTGGTTTCGAAAAGGATCATGTGATTTCCTGATGTGATGAATGCAAGCGCAACGAATGCGAAGATAATGAACGGAAGCGAGGCAAATGCGAATCTGACGACCGCGAGGCCGATGAATGCGAGGCCGATGAATGCGAGGCCGATGAATGCGAGGCCGATGAGCGGGAGTGCGTCGATTCAACGGCGCCGAGAGTGACGCGGGGTTGGCCCGCGTAGTCGGGATACGAGCGGACGTGGCCGAAGCCATGCTGTTCGAGCAGACGGGTCACGTCGGGCGCCTGGGCGTTGCCGTGTTCGAGCAGCAGCCAGCCGTGGGGATGCAAATGCTCGGCCGCGCGCGCGACGATGGCCGACAGGGCCTCGAGCCCGGTGGGGCCCGGCGCCAGCGCCAGCAGAGGCTCGGCGCTGAGCCGCCTTAGTGCCGGATCGGCGGCCGCTACGTAGGGAGGATTGCTCACGATCAGGTCGAAGCGCTCGCCGGGGACCGCGTCGAACCAGGAGCCCAGGCGCCAATCGATCTGGGTGAGCTCGAGCTTGCGGGCGTTGTGCTGCGCCACGGCGAGCGCCGGGGCCGACACGTCGACGCCGACGATGCGGGCGAGCGGCCGCTCCGCGGCGAGCGCCAGCGCGATGGCGCCGCTGCCGGTGCCGAGGTCGAGCACCGTATGTGCCCGATCGGGGCTCAAGCGCGCGAGCGCCTGTTCCACCAGCAGTTCCGTCTCCGGCCGCGGCACGAGGACGTCGCGCGTGACCGTCAGGGCCAAGGACCAGAATTCGCGCGTACCGGTCAGATAAGCGATGGGCTCGCCCTGCAGGCGCTGTGCCAGCAGATTGTCGTAGGCCGCGCGGCTCGCTGCACTCAAGGGGTCGGTGCCGTGCACGATCAAGCCGGAGCGCGGCAGGTTCAGCACCTGGCACAGCAGGAGTTCGGCGTCGAGCCGCGGCGAATCGCTGTGACCGGCGAGCGTGCGGGCGGCCACCCGCAAGGATTCGGCGACGGTGGGGTTCACCGTCAATTCGCGGGCTGCCGAGTTCAATGCGTCCGGCGCCACCCTCAATCCACCTGCTGCGCCAGCTCTTCGGCCTGGTGTTCCTGATTCAGTGCGCGGATGAGTTCATCGAGATTGCCGTGCATCACGTCGTCGAGCTTGTACAAGGTCAGGTTGATGCGGTGGTCGGTCACGCGGCCCTGCGGAAAATTGTAGGTGCGGATGCGTTCGGAGCGATCTCCGGAGCCGACCTGAAGCTTGCGCGACTGCGCCTGTTGGCTCTGTTGCTTTTCGCGTTCGCTCGCCAGCAGCCGGGCTTTCAGCAGCGACATGGCGCGCGAACGGTTCTTGTGCTGCGAGCGCTCGTCCTGACACTCCACCACCGTGCCCGTCGGCAGATGGGTGATGCGGATGGCCGAGTCGGTCTTGTTGACGTGCTGGCCGCCGGCGCCCGAGGAACGAAACGTATCCACGCGCAGATCCGCGGGATTCAATTCGATGCTTTCGACTTCCGCCAATTCGGGAAGAATGGCGACGGTGCATGCGGAGGTGTGGATGCGCCCCTGCGCCTCGGTGGCGGGCACCCGTTGCACGCGATGCGTTCCCGATTCGAATTTGAGCAGCGAATAGGCGCCGCGACCGATGATGCGGCTGATGACTTCCTTGTACCCGCCATGTTCGCCGGGACTCTCGCTCAGGATCTCCACTTCCCAGCGCTTGGACTCGGCGTATTTGGCGTACATGCGGAACAGGTCGCCGGCGAAAATGGCGGCCTCGTCGCCGCCGGTGCCGGCGCGCACTTCGAGGAAGATGTTGCTGTCGTCGTGCGGGTCCTTCGGAATGAGCAGGCCTTGCAGTTCGAGTTCTTCGGTCGCCAGCCGCGCGCCCAACTGGCCGATCTCCTCGTCCATGTCGAGCTCGACCGCGGTCGCTACGTCGCCCTCGAGCGCGACGTAGCCGCGGTAACGGTCGACCAGCGGGCCCAATTTGGCATATTCCATGGACAATTCACGGAATTGGTTCTGGCGCGAGATCACGTCCGGATCGGACAGAAGGCGGCTGATTTCCTCGAATCGCTCGTCGAGTTTCTCGAGTTTGCGCCTGATGGAGTCTTTCATGGGCGCGAATTATAGCGACCCCGGCGGTTATTGCCGGGAACGTTCGCCGACGGTTTCGCGTGTGGCTGCCGCTGCGGGGGCCTTGTCGACCGACTCGGAGGCAGCCTTCAGGGCCTGAATGGGCGTATGCAGCAGCCGATTCGTGAGCGTATTCGCGAGATATTCCAGCACTTCGTCCGCGGGCTTGCCCGCGAGCAGCAGCCGGCGCGCTTGTTCCAGCGTCTGCACGCGGATGGCGTCCGACTGCTGGCGCAAGGCGCGGATGGCGGGACCGGCCTCTTTGGCGCGGAATTCCACCACGAAACGCGCGACTTCTTCTTCGATCAACAGCCGCGCGCCGCCTGCCGCGACCTCGCGCGACTGACGATTTTCGTCGACCAATTGCTGCAGGTCGTCGATGGAGAACAAGTAGATGTCCTCGAGTTCGGCGACCGCCGGGTCGATGTCGCGCGGTACGGCGAGGTCGACCATGAAGATCGGCCGGTGGCGCCGGGTACGCAGCGCAGCCGCGGCGGCGCTCCTGCCAATCAGCGGTTCCGGGCTCGCCGTGCAGCTGACGACAATGTCGGCTTCCGCCAGCTCCTTGGGCAATTGGCCGAGATCGACGGCATAGCCCTTGAGCTCGACAGCCAGCGTCTGTGCCCGGCTCAAGGTGCGATTGGCGATGACCATGCGCTTGATGCCCGCCGCCGCGAAGTGCCGGGCGGTGAGCGCGACCATCTCGCCGGCGCCGATCAGCAGCGCGTTCTGGGTGCTCAAATCCGAGTACATGCGCCGCGCCAGCTTGACGGTGGCCGAGGCCAGCGAGACGGCATTGGCGCCGATCTGGGTCTCCGAGCGTACCCGTTTGGCGGCCGAAAAAGCGGCTTGAAACAGCTTGTTGAGCGTGGGACCGGTGCTGCCGGTCTCCTGCGCCACCCGGTAGGCATCCTTCAATTGCCCCAGGATCTGGGCTTCCCCCAGGACCATGGAGTCGAGGCCGGAGGCGACGCTGAAGGCGTGTTCGACGGCACGCTGTTCCCGGTGGACGTAGAGGCTCGAGGCCAGATCCAGGTCATTGCCATGATGCCGCTCGAGCCATTGCGAGAGTTCCGCGCCGCTGGCCGAGCCGGCCCAATAGACCTCGGTGCGGTTGCAGGTCGACAAAATCACCACTTCGGCGACGCCGGTCTCCTGACGCAGCGTGCGCAGCGCCGCTACCAGCCGATCCGGGTTGAAAGCCACTTTCTCCCGCAGGGAGACCGGCGCGGTCTTATGATTGATCCCTAGAATGTTGAATGCCATTGCGGTAAATCTATCTCGCTATACTGCGGCCGTGATCTCGCTTTCCAACATTGCCAGGGCGTTCGTCGGACTTGGCGTCATCGCCTGTACCGCGTGCGTCGCCCTTGCGCCCCGATCGGACGCGAGCGAGGCATCGCAAGCATTTTATACCGTCACGGGTGAGATAGCGCTGTCGCGGCACGAGCCGCGCGTGGCTGCGCTCGAATACGCGGCCGCCGCCGAGAACGACCGGGATGTGGGGCTGCTGCAGCGGGCGACGGAAGTGACGGTGGAATGCCTGCAGCCGTCCCTCACGGTGGCGGTGGCGAGCCGCTGGATCGAGGTGGATCCGGGGTCGGTGGACGCGCACCGGGCGGTGGGCAGGGCGGCCCTGGATCTGCACCGAATCGAGCAGTCGGCGGCGCATTATCGAGCGGTTCTCCGCACGTCGCCGCGCGGCACGGAGGCGGAGTTCGCGGCACTCGAGACCGAGCTCGCGGCGGCCGATAACGTGTACGGCGTACGCCAGCTCGCCGACCGACTGGCGGTGTATTTTCCCGCATCCGCGGCGGCTCTGCGCATGCAGGCCTATGCCGCTTTGCGGGCGGACGATCCGGCCGCCGCGGTGCACAGTTTCAACGCGGCGCTGGCGCGGTCCGCGGGGCCCCCGGCGGGTGCGGCCGGCGTCGCGGACAAGACGGGCGGGGCGCGCGAGGCCGGCGCCGCGGATGAGGCGGGGGATGTCGGACACGGCGGCGGCACGAGCGAGACGAGCGAGGCGAGCGGCGCCAGCGGCGGCACGCCGCGTGCTGCGGACGACGTGAGCGAGGTCGTGCTTGCGGGCGCCCAAGAGGCGACGCGCCGCGAGTTGACACAGGGTTTGCTGCGCGCGCGCATCTTGTCCGGCGATGTCGACGGGCCTCTGGCGCAGGCGAAGGCGGCGGCCGACCAAGGTGACGCGGAGAGCCGCTTGGACTACGCCTTGTTGCTGCTGGCTGCCCAACAGAGCTCCGGCGCGCGTGCGCAGTTGGTTGCGCTGACGAAGGACAGGGAGGCCGCGCCCGCCGCCTTGCGGCTGCTCGGTTTGATCGAATTTCAAGAAGGCCGCATCGATGAGGCCGCCGCACATTTCGCGCAGCTGGGGACCACCGGCAAGTTTCTGGATGACGCGCTCTACTACCTGGGATTGATCGCCGAGCGGCACGAGGATCTGGAGCGTGCGCTGCGTTTTTATGCGCAGGTGCAGAACGGCGAGAACGCCGTGCCGGCGCTATTGCGCGCGGCGAGCATCCTGCGGGCGCACGGCGCGGCACCCGAGGCCGAAGAGTTGCTCGACCGGCTCGTGGAGGAGGAGCCGCAGCGCGCGCCGGAGATTCTGGCGAGCCGCGCACGCATCTACTCGGAGGCGGGCGATGGGCCGCAGGCGGCGGCGCTGCTGGAGGTGGCCACCTTGCAGTATCCGGACAGCGTGGAGCTGCGCTACGCCACCGCGTCGTTGGCGGAAGAGCAGGGCAAAGTATCGGATGCGCTGCGCGAGTTGAAGGCGGTGGCCAAGGAGCGTCCGAGCGATCCGGCGGCGCTGAATGCCTATGGATACACGCTGGCGGATCACAAGCGGCGGCTGGGGTCGGCGCGCAGGCTGATCGAACAGGCGTATGCGTCGGCGCCAAAGAACGCGGCCATTCTCGATAGTTTCGGCTGGGTGTTGTATCGGCAGGGTCATGACGAGCAGGCGCTCGCCTATCTGAACGCGGCCTATGCCGATGATCGCGGCGGCGACATTGCGGCGCATTTGGGGGAAGTGTTGTGGCAGCTCGGCCGACAAGCGGAAGCCGAGCGCATCTGGTCGGAGGCCAACCGCGCCGATGCGGGCAATGCGCTCTTGAAGGCCACGCGCCTGCGTCTGCACGCGTCGAATTAGCCATGCGCAGACTGTTGCTGCTCTCGATCTATTGCGCGGCACTGGCTGCGTGCGTGACTTCGCGCCCGCCCTTGGCGCCGGCGGCGTGGGCGCAGCGCGTCACGACGCTCGAACACCTGGCGGCCTGGCAGCTGGACGGACGCGCCGCCGTGGCCATGGGCACTCAAGGGTGGCAGGCGAGCTTGGATTGGCGCCAGAACGGCACGGCGACCGAGGCGCATTTGGCGGGGCCGTTCGGCGTCGGCGCCTTGGTGCTCAAACGCACGCCCGAGGGATTGTCGCTGAACGGCGCGCCGCCGAGCGATGCGGTGCTGGCGCAGCTGCAGGATAAATTGGGGTTCGATTTGCCCTTGGACAACTTGCGCTATTGGTTGCTGGGGATCCCGGACCCGGGCTCCGCCGCCGAGGTGTGGCGCAACGCCCAGGATCGTGCGCTCAAGGTCACGCAAGCCGGATGGATTGTCGATTACGATCGGTACATGAACGTCAACGGGGAACTGCTCCCCGCCCACCTGGTGATGACCCGCGAGGGTGTGCGCGTGCGCATCGCGGTGGATCATTGGCAGGGATTGCGATGACCACGGAGCGCGCGGCGCCGGGCGGCCGGGATGGCGTGCGCGCGCCGGGCGAGGCCGGTTTCGAGGGTGCGCGGGGCGAACCTGGGCAGGAGTCATGGCCGGCGCCGGCCAAGCTCAATTTGTTCCTGCACGTTCTGGGTCGCCGGGCGGATGGCTATCACGAGCTGCAGACGTGTTTTCAGTTCGTCGATCTGTGCGATGACATTCGCATCGCGGTGCGCGCGGATGGCGAGATCCACCGCTCGCGCGGCGCGGCGGGTGTGGCCGAGGAATCGGATCTGTGTGTGCGTGCTGCGCGCGCGCTCAAGGCGGCCACCGGTTGCCCGCTGGGCGCGGACATCGACGTGGAGAAGCGGATTCCGATGTNNGGTGGGAGCTCGGACGCGGCGACCTGCTTGGTGGCTCTCAATCGGTTGTGGGGACTCAACTTGCCGACGACCGCGCTGGCCGAATTGGGTCTGAAATTGGGGGCGGATGTGCCGGTGTTCGTGATGGGCCGGGCCGCCTGGGCGGAAGGTGTGGGGGAGAAGCTCACGCCGCTGTATCCGCCGGAGGCGCCGCCTGAAGGTAACTACTTGATTATCAAGCCAAATGTGTTCGTGAGCACGGCGGAAGTATTCCAGGACCCTGAATTGACAAGAAATTCTCCGCCCATCACAATTCACGGTTTCCTGGCGTCCGGGGGTCGGAACGATTGCGTGGGCGTGGTGCGCCGCCGGTATCCTGAGGTGGCGCGCGCGCTCGATTGGCTGTCCGACTTCGGCAGCGCGCGNNCTGACGGGCACGGGAGCCTGCGTGTTCGTGGGTGTGGAAACGATGGCTCGCGGCCGCGACATGGCGCGCAAGCTGCCGCGCGCATTCGAGGCGTTCGTGGTGCGCGGATTGAACGACTCGCCCTTGCTTGAAAGGTTGTCGGCCGGCGATGCGGCGCCGGCGAGAGGTCGGTGACTGTTGATTTTCCAGTTGGGGTGTCGCCAAGCGGTAAGGCAGCG
>PLAH01000128.1 GCA_003134045.1 Gammaproteobacteria bacterium | reverse complement strand
GCAACATGCGCTTCTCGTTGCGCACGATGATGTCCGGCGCATTCAGCTCGAGCAGCCGGCGCAGACGGTTGTTGCGGTTGATGACGCGGCGGTACAGATCGTTCAAATCGGAGGTCGCGAAGCGGCCGCCATCGAGCGGCACCAGCGGACGCAGGTCGGGCGGCAACACCGGCAGGACGGTGAGGACCATCCATTCCGGCTTGTTGCCCGACTCCATGAACGCCTCGATCAGCTTCAGGCGCTTCGACAGCCGCTTGATCTTCGTTTCGGAGTTCGTGTTCGCCATGTCCTCGCGAACCTTCACGATCTCGGACGGCAGATCCATGGACTTCAAGAGCTCATGCACCGCTTCGGCGCCCATGCGCGCATCGAACTCGTCGCCGTGCTCCTCGATGGACTCGAGATACATCTCGTCGGTCAGCAGCTGGCCGCGCTGCAGCGAGGTCATGCCCGGATCGACGACCACGAAGGCCTCGAAATACAGCACGCGCTCGATTTCGCGCAAGGTCATGTCGAGCATCAACCCGATGCGCGACGGCAACGACTTCAAGAACCAGATGTGGGCCGTGGGGCTCGCCAGCTCGATGTGGCCCATGCGCTCGCGCCGTACCTTGGACTGGGTCACCTCGACGCCGCACTTCTCGCACACCACGCCGCGATGCTTCAGGCGCTTGTACTTGCCGCACAGGCACTCGTAATCCTTCACGGGTCCGAAGATCTTCGCGCAGAACAAACCGTCGCGTTCCGGCTTGAACGTGCGGTAGTTGATGGTCTCCGGCTTCTTCACCTCGCCGTAGGACCAGGACCGGATCATGTCCGGGGACGCCAGCCCGATCTTGATCGAATCGAAATTCTCGACCGGGACTTGCTGCTTGAACAACTTGAGTAAATCTTTCATAGGATCAGGCCTCGCTCTCGAGTTCGATGTTGATGGCCAGGGACCGGATCTCCTTGACCAAGACATTGAACGACTCCGGCATGCCGGCTTTCATTTCATGGTTGCCGTCGACGATCGCCTTGTACATCTGAGTACGTCCGTTGACGTCGTCGGACTTCACGGTGAGCATTTCCTGCAAGGTGTACGCGGCGCCATACGCCTCGAGCGCCCACACTTCCATNNTTGCCGCCCAGCGGCTGCTGCGTGACCAAGCTGTACGGTCCGGTGGAGCGGGCGTGCATCTTGTCGTCGACCAGGTGGTTCAACTTCAACATGTACATGTAGCCCACGGTCACCGGCCGGTCGAATCGTTCGCCCGTACGGCCGTCGTGCAAGGTGGTCTGGCCCGATGTCGGCAGATCCGCGAGCGTGAGAAGATTCTTGATCTCCTCTTCGCTGGCGCCGTCGAACACCGGCGTTGCCATGGGCACGCCCTTCTTCAGGTTGCTGGCCAATTCGATGACTTCGGCATCGGACATGCCCTTGATGTCTTCCTTCTGGCCGCCGGTTTCGTTGTAGATCTGTCCCAGGAACTTGCGCAGCTCGACGATCGCATGCTGCGCTTCCAGCATCTTGCCGATCTTCGCGCCCAAGCCCTTGGCGGCCCAACCCAGATGCGTCTCCAGGATTTGGCCGATGTTCATACGCGACGGTACGCCCAGCGGATTCAGCACGATGTCGACCGGAGTTCCATCCGCCATGTACGGCATGTCCTCGACCGGAACGATGGACGAAATCACGCCCTTGTTGCCGTGACGGCCCGCCATCTTGTCGCCCGGCTGCACGCGGCGCTTCACGGCCAGGTACACCTTGACCATCTTGAGCACGCCCGGCGCCAGATCGTCGCCGGCCGTGATCTTGGCCTTCTTCTCGTCGAAACGCTTCTCGAAGGTCTTGCGCTGCGCCTTCAACCGCTCGGAAACGGTTTCCAGCTGCGTGTTGGTCTCCTCGTCCTTGAAGCGGATCTCGAACCACTGCTCGCGCGGCAGGTCGGACAGATACGCCTCGTCGATGGTAGAACCAGATTTCAGTTTCTTCGGTCCCGCCTCGCCGATCTTGCCGTCGATCATGCCGCGTACGCGCTGGAACAAATCGTCTTCCAGGATGCGCTGCTGATCCGCCAGATCCTTGCGAACCCGCTCCAGTTCCGATTTTTCGATGGCAAGGGCGCGCGAGTCCTTCTCGACCCCGTCGCGAGTGAACACACGGACGTCGATCACCGTGCCGTCCATGCCCGGGGGCACGCGCAGCGAGGTGTCCTTCACGTCCGACGCCTTCTCGCCGAAGATGGCCCGCAGCAGCTTCTCTTCCGGGGTCAATTGCGTCTCGCCCTTCGGCGTGACCTTGCCCACCAGGATGTCGCCGGCGCGCACTTCGGCGCCGATGAACGCGATACCCGCCTCATCGAGCTTCGCCAGGGCCGAATCGCCCACGTTCGGGATGTCGGCCGTGATTTCCTCGGGCCCCAGCTTGGTGTCGCGCGCGACGCAAGTGAGCTCTTCGATGTGGATGGTCGTGAAGCGATCTTCCTCGACGACACGCTCGGAGATGAGGATGGAATCCTCGAAGTTGTAGCCGTTCCACGGCATGAAGGCCACCAGCAGATTCTGGCCGAGCGCGAGCTCGCCTAAGTCCGTCGACGGGCCGTCGGCCAGCACGTCGCCGCGCCTGATCGCGTCGCCCGACTTCACCAGCGGACGCTGGTTGATGCAGGTGTTCTGGTTCGAGCGCGTGTACTTGGTGAGCGAGTAGATGTCCACGCCCGGCTCGCCGGCCGTCGTTTCATCGTCGTTCACCCGCACCACGATGCGCGAGGCATCGACGGAGTCCACGCTGCCGCCGCGCCGCGCCACCACGGTTACGCCGGAATCGATGGCCACCGCACGCTCCATGCCCGTGCCCACCAGCGGCGTATCGGCCCGCAAGGTCGGCACCGCCTGGCGCTGCATGTTCGAGCCCATGAGCGCGCGGTTCGCGTCGTCGTGTTCCAGGAACGGAATCAGCGATGCCGCCACCGACACGATCTGCTTGGGCGACACGTCCATGAAGTCGATCTTGTCCGGAGCGGACAATTCGAATTCGTTTTGCGTACGGCAGGAAATGAGATCGTCGGTGAATTCGCCCTTCTCGTTGAGGGCGGCGTTCGCCTGCGCGATCACATACTGGCCTTCTTCGATGGCCGACAGGTAATCGATCTGATCGGTCACCTTGCCGTTCGATACGCGCCGATACGGCGTCTCCAGGAAGCCATAGTCGTTGGTGCGTGCGTACACGGCCAATGAATTGATGAGGCCGATGTTGGGGCCCTCCGGCGTCTCGATCGGGCAGACCCGGCCGTAGTGCGTCGGATGCACGTCGCGTACTTCGAAACCCGCCCGCTCTCGCGTCAGGCCGCCCGGGCCCAATGCGGAAACGCGGCGCTTGTGCGTGACTTCCGACAGCGGGTTGTTCTGGTCCATGAACTGCGACAGCTGCGACGAACCGAAGAACTCCTTCACCGCGGCCGCCACCGGCTTCGCGTTGATCATCTCCTGCGGCATGATCGGCTCGCTCTCGGCGATGGTCAGGCGCTCCTTCACCGCGCGCTCGACCCGGACCAGGCCGATGCGGAAGGCGTTCTCCGCCATTTCGCCGACGCTGCGGACGCGGCGGTTGCCCAAATGGTCGATGTCGTCCACGTGGCCGTTGCCGTTGCGGATGTCGATCAGGGTCTTCATGACCTCGATGATGTCTTCCTTGCTGAGCACGCCCGAGCCGGTGATTTCTTCGCGGCCCACGCGGCGATTGAATTTCATGCGGCCGACGGGCGACAAGTCGTAGCGTTCGCCGTTGAAGAACAGATTCTGGAACAGATTCTCGGCGGCATCCTTGGTCGGCGGCTCGCCCGGACGCATCATGCGGTAGATTTCGACCAGCGCCTCGAGGCGCGTCTTGGTCGGATCGATGCGCAGCGTGTCGGAGATGTACGGACCGCGATCCAGATCGTTGACGTACAGCGTGCGGATTTCCGTGATGCCGTTCTCGATGAGCTTGCCCACCGTCGGCACGGTCAGGATCTCGTTGGCCTTCGCCAGGATCTCGCCGGTCTCGGTGTTGACGATGTCGTGCGCCAGGACCTTGCCCTGCATGTATTCGGTGGGAACCGGCAGGCGCTTGATCTGGGCCTCCTCGAGCTCCTTCACGTGGCGCGCCGTGATGCGGCGGCCTTCTTCGACCACCACTTTCTTGCCGACGCGAATCTCGAACGCCGCCGTCTCGCCGCGCAGACGCTGCGGAATGACTTCGAATTCGATTTCCTTCTTCGTGAGATAGAACGTGTTCTTCTCGAAGAAGATGTCGAGCACCTGCTCCTCGGTGTAGCCGAGGGCGCGCAGAATGATGGTCACCGGCAGCTTGCGGCGGCGGTCGATGCGCGCGAATACGCAATCCTTCGGGTCGAACTCGAAATCCAGCCACGAACCGCGATAAGGAATGATTCGGGCGGAGAACAGCAATTTGCCGGACGAATGGGTCTTGCCGCGGTCGTGATCGAAGAACACGCCCGGGCTGCGATGCAACTGCGAAACGATCACCCGCTCGGTACCGTTGATGATGAAGGTGCCGTTGTCGGTCATGAGCGGCAGTTCGCCCAGGTACACTTCTTGTTCGCGCACGTCTTTGACGGGCTTCTTGGCGCCGCTCGCTTCCTTGTCGAGTACGACGAGACGTACCTTGACGCGCAGCGGCGCGGCATAGGTCAGGCCGCGGAGCTGGCATTCTTTGACATCGAACACGGGCTCGCCCAAGCGGTAGCTCACGTACTCGAGCGTTGCATTGCCGGAGTAGCTGGAAATCGGAAATACGCTGTCGAAAGCGGCGTGCAGGCCGATTTCGTCGCGCTTGGATTCCGCGGTATCGGCCTGCAAGAATCGGCGGTACGAATCCAATTGGATCGCCAGCAGATACGGCGTGCCGAGGATGCTCGGACGCTTGCCAAAGTTCTTACGAATGCGCTTCTTTTCGGTGAAAGAATAAGCCATGTGCGGTGCCTTCCCAGGCGCTAGTGCGCCGAAATTAACAGGGTACTTTCCAGGCGCTGCGCGCCACATTCAACGGAGTCGAAGCGGCCCCGCCCGATATGTGCTCGCTGCGCTCGCGAAGAAAACGAATCAAAATCACAGGCGCAAACGATGGCTGCCGCCGCGTGAGCGGCAACCATCGACCTGCGCGTATCGACAGCGGTCACTACTTGATGACAGCCTTCGCGCCGGCGGCCTCGAGCTTCGTCTTGATCGTCTCGGCATCCGCCTTCGGAATGCCTTCCTTGACGGTGGACGGCGACCCTTCGACCAGGTCCTTCGCTTCCTTCAAGCCCAATCCCGTGATTTCGCGGATGACCTTGATGACGCCCACTTTGTTGGCGCCGAACTCGGTCATCGTCACGGTGAATTCGGTCTGAGCCTCCGCTGCAGGCGCAGCAGCCGCAGCACCGCCCGCCGCGGCGGCGGCTACGGGAGCGGCAGCCGTGACGTTGAACTTCTTCTCCATGTCGGAAATCAGCTCCACCACTTCCATGACGGACATCTTGGAAATCGCGTCGAGGATCTCGTCTTTACTTACAGCCATTATCGTCTCCAAATAACATTAAGGGTCCCGCGACCCGAATCAGGTTTAAGCAGTTGCCGCCGGCGCTTCCGTGCTCTTCTTGGCTTCAAGAACAGCAGCGAGCGTCCTCACCAACTTCGAGTTGGGGGCAGCCAACGTACCAACGAACTTTGAAATCGGCGCCTGGAGTACACCCAGCAGCAACGATATCGCTTGCGCGCGCGTGGGCAGTGAAGCCACGCGCTCGAGTGCATCGGGTTTGAGCAATTGCCCACCCAAGGACACGAGCATCGTCACCAGTTTGTCGTTGCCCTTCGAAAAATCCTTGACGATGCGCGCGGCCGCGCCTGGGTCGTCGTTGGAAAATGCGAGGACAATGGGTCCTTTCAGCGCCGGAGAAATGCACTCGAAAGCAGTGCCGGCAACGGCCTTGCGCGCGAGCGTGTTCTTGACCACGCGCAGATACACTCCTTCCTTGCGCGCCTTGGCGCGCAGATCGGTCATCTGCGTTACGGTCAAGCCACGGTTCTCTGCGCCGACGACGGAGAGGGCTTTCGCCGCCACCGCGTTGACTTCCGCCACCACGACTTTCTTCTCTTCTAACTTGAGTGCCATTGAGGTATTCCCGGTCAGAAGCGTCACACACCAGGCAGGGCGAAGTCGCCCCACCCACCCTTGAGTACCCTCGTACTCGTGGTGCGACCTTCACCAGTTTCCTGATTCGGGTCCCACCATCTGCGCAGGCTGTCTTTAAGAGCCCTTTCTCCCGGGGAGAATCGGCCCGCCTACGGTCTTCGACGGTGGTTGCGCGGCGCCTTGCGGCGCTACGCAATCCCCCGTTCCCATGCGCTTGCGCGCAACTGCTACGGGGCCCGAGCGCCCCCGAATTCCCATGCGCTTCGCGCAACTGCTACGGGGTCGACGCGACCCCGTCCTTTAGATTAAATAACCGACCCAGTACAGGTTCGGGGCCAATTACAGGCCCAGGCTCGACTGGTCGACCGTGACACCCGGCCCCATGGTCGAGGACAGGGTCAGCTTCTTCAGATAGATGCCCTTCGACGTCGCGGGCTTGATCTTCTGCAGATCGGCCACCAGCGCCAGGAGGTTCTCCTTGAGCGCCGTCGGCTCGAAGTTCGCGCGTCCGATCTGCGCGTGCACGATGCCCGCCTTGTCGGTGCGATACCGCACCTGGCCGGACTTCGCGTTCTTCACGGCCTCGGCCACGTTCGGGGTCACCGTCCCCACCTTCGGGTTCGGCATCAGGCCGCGCGGACCCAAGATCTGGCCCAACTGGCCCACGATGCGCATGGCATCCGGACTCG
The DNA here is from genome assembly GCA_003134045.1 of Gammaproteobacteria bacterium. GTDB lineage: Bacteria > Pseudomonadota > Gammaproteobacteria > Steroidobacterales > Steroidobacteraceae > Bog-1198. Next base: position 2,115 of record PLAH01000128.1, on the reverse strand, counting down.
CGATCACCACGTCGAAATCGATCTGGCCGGCTTTGACCTTCTCGGCCAAATCCTCGAAGCCGACGATGTCGGCGCCGGCGGCCTTCGCGGCGTCGGCGTTCTTGCCCTGGGTGAACACGGCCACGCGCACGGTCTTGCCGGTCCCGTTCGGCATCACGGTGGAGCCGCGAACCTGCTGGTCCGACTTGGTGGCGTCGACGCCCAAGTTGACCGACACGTCCACCGACTCATTGAACTTGGCCGTGGCAAATTCCTTTACCAGCTTCAAAGCCTCGTCGATGGCGTAGGACTTGCCCGGGGGCAGCTTCTCTTTCCAATTCTTGGTTCGTTTCGCTACGGCTGGCATGTCACGCTACCTCCACGTCGACGCCCATACTGCGGGCGCTGCCGGCGATCGTGCGCACGGCGGCATCCAAATCACTGGCCGTGAGGTCAGGCATTTTCATCTTGGCGATGTCTTCGAGCTGCTTGCGCGAGATCTTTCCCACCTTGGCGGTGTTCGGAGTCGCGCTACCCTTCGCCAGGCCCAGGGCCTTGGCGATCAACACCGACGCCGGCGGCGTCTTCATGATGAAGGTGAAGCTGCGGTCGCTATACACCGTTATCACAACTGGGGTCGGTAATCCTTTTTCCAAGGCCTGCGTCTGTGCATTGAACGCTTTGCAGAATTCCATGATGTTCACGCCCTGCTGGCCCAATGCGGGGCCCACCGGCGGACTCGGGTTGGCTTGGCCTGCAGGGATCTGCAGCTTGATGTAGCCAGTGACCTTCTTTGCCATTGCTCGCTCTCCTGTGGGTACAAACGCTCCCGCTTTCGGAAGCTCCCCGTGATTACAGAACGGAACGCGGCTCGTGCCATCGCTCCCTTATCAATGCGCTTACGCGCAACTCTTACGGGGCCGCGGCGGCCCCGTCCGATAAATTGAAAATCAACCTTTCTCGACTTGCGAGAAGTCCAATTCCACGGGCGTCGAGCGCCCCAGGATCTGCACCGCCACCTGCAGCCGGTTTTTCTCGTAATTCACCGACTCGACCACGCCGTTGAAATCGTTGAACGGGCCGTCGGTCACCCGCACCACCTCGCCGGGCTCGAACAGCACCTTCGGCTTCGGTTTGTCCACGCCCTCTTCCACGCGGCGCAGGATCGACATGGCTTCCTTGTCGGTAATGGCCGCCGGCTTGTCGCTGGTGCCGCCGATGAAGCCCAGCACCTTGGGCACTTCCTTGACCAAGTGCCAGGTATCCTCGTCCATCTCCATCTGTACGAGCACATAGCCGGGGAAGAATTTGCGGTCGGACTTGCGCTTCTGACCGTCGCGCATTTCGACTACTTCTTCGGTCGGCACCAAGATTTCGCCGAACTTGGCCTCGAGGCCGGCGCGCTTGACGCGCTCCTTGAGCGACTCCGACACCTTGTGCTCGAAGTTCGAATAGGCGTGAACCACATACCATCGCAGGGACATAAGCGCTCCGAATTCGTCAGGCAGACTGACCGGTCAACAACCGTGTCAGCCAGGTGAGGACCCAGTCGAGTCCCCAAAAAAACAAGCCCATCACAATGGCAAAAATGAACACGACATAGGTGGTCTTGACGGTCTCGTCGCGCGACGGCCAGACGACCTTGCGCAACTCGATACGCGACGCCAGGGCAAATTGCCAAAATTCGCGGCCGTACCAGCTGAGCCAGGCGAGGCCCGCGGCCGCCAGCAGACCCACCACGACCATGCCGACCCGCAGCGGCAGCGCCTGCTCGTCGTACCAGTAAAACGCGCCAATCCCGACGAGTAGCACGAGGATCGACAGCGTCATGAGCGCGGTGTCTTTCGCCGACGCGCCCGGAGATGTTTGCACTTCTGCCATATTTACTTTCTACGCGCTGCGCGCAACCTTTCAACGGGGCCGCAGCGGCCCCGACCTTTAGTTGCTCGCTACGCGAGCGTTAGACCAAACCTCATGCCAGTACCTACAGACCTGCCGCAAGTGGCAGGGCAGGAGGGAATCGAACCCCCAACCTGCGGTTTTGGAGACCGCCGCTCTGCCAATTGAGCTACTGCCCTAATCTAGTGCTACGCACACATTAACGGGGCCCGAGCGCCCCGTCCGTTAGGCCCGCTT
>PLAH01000197.1 GCA_003134045.1 Gammaproteobacteria bacterium | reverse complement strand
CGAACCAGCCGGTCTGAAAGAGACTCGCGCTGTGCGCTGCGGCCTGCGGGGTCGAGATGTCCCAGCAGTTGAACAGGTACAGCATCATGTAAAACGTCGTGTAGTCGAAAACCGATGAGCACGGGCCAATGAAGAGGACGAATCGCGTGAGCTCCTTGAGATCCCATCGGCGCGGGGCGACGATCCGCTCGGGATCCACCGCGTCGGTGGGAATGGTGGTCTGACCGATATCGTACAGCAGGTTGTTGGCGAGAATCTGCACCGGCAGCATCGGCAGGAAGGGCACGAAGACACTGGCCCCCAGCACGCTGAACATATTGCCGAAGTTGCTTGATGCTCCCATGCGGACGTACTTGATGATGTTCGCGAAGACCTTGCGGCCCTCGATCACGCCCTCGTCCAGCACGAGCAGCGATTTCTCCAGCAGGATCATGTCAGCCGTCTCTTTGGCGATGTCCACGGCGGTGTCCACGCTGATACCCACGTCAGCGGCGTGGAGCGCCGGGGCGTCGTTGATGCCATCGCCCATGAATCCGACGGTGTGCTTGTGCGCCTGCAGCGCCTTGATGATCCGCTGCTTGTGCGCCGGCGAGACGCGGGCGAATAGCGTGGTTTTCTCGGCGGCGTCGGCGAGCTGTTCGGCGCTCATCTTCTCCACCTCATCACCCATCACGACGAACTCCGTTGAGAGCCCCACCTCCTTACAGATCTTGCGGGCCACCAGATCGTTGTCTCCGGTCACGACCTTGACTGCTACGCCATGCCGCTGTAGTGCCTCGATCGCCGCGGCGGCGCCGTCCTTGGGCGGGTCGAGGAACGCCACATAGCCGCGCAAGATCAGATCTTGCTCGTCGGCCTTGCCGTAAGGCGTCGCGTCGGCCACCACGGCGCCACGCGGCTCGACGTCTTTGGTGGCGATGGCGAGCACGCGGAAGCCATCCGCACTGAGCAACTCGTACTCTTTCTTGAGCTCCTCGATGTGCTGGTGATCCATCGGCAGAAGCGTGCCGTCGAGCTCGGCGCTCTTGCATTTGGGCAACATCGACTCTGGAGCGCCCTTGGAGATGATCCGGTCCTTGCCCTCGGGCGTGCGGACCACGACCGACATGACGCGTCGCTGGAAGTCGAACGGGATTTCGTCGACCTTGGCGAATTCGGCGATGTTGGCCTGGACATGCGTCTCGGTATGCGCCAGCACCGCACGGTCGAGGACATTCTTCAGGCCAGTTTGAAAGTGACTGTTCAAATACGCAAGCGCGAGCACGCCCTCGTCCTCGCGAAGCATGACGTTGCAGTAGCGCTCGAGAACGACTCGGTCCGTCGTCAGTGTTCCGGTCTTGTCGGTGCAGAGCACATCCATCGCGCCCAGGTTCTGGATGGCGTTGATTCGCTTGACGATGACCTTCTTCTGCCCCATCGCCACCGCACCCTTCGACAGGCACACGGTCACGATCATCGGCAGCATTTCCGGCGTCAGGCCGACGGCCACGGCCAACGCGAAAAAGAACGCCTGTATCCAATCACCTTTGGTCAGGCCGTTGATGAGGAACACCATCGGCACCATCACCAGCATGAAGCGGAGCATGAGCCAGGTAAACTGGGCTATCCCGCGATCGAAGGCCGTCTGCGCTTGAGGCTCCTGGAGCGACTCGGCCATGCTGCCCAGATAGGTGCCCTTGCCGGTCGCTACGACCACCGCGCTAGCCGCGCCGCTTTCGACGCTGGTACCAAGAAACGCAATGTTGCGCAGTGCGATCGGTGCGGCCGCCGCGTCCGCGGCATTCGTCTCGACCTCGGTTTTCTCCACCGGGAAGCTCTCGCCGGTCAGCGACCCCTGGTTCACGAAGAGGTCTTTCGCCTTCACGATCCTCACGTCGCCGGGAACCATGTCCCCCGCAGTGAGTTGCACCACGTCGCCCGGAACCAGTTGTGCAACGGCGATCTCCTGTGCGACCCCGTCGCGCAAGACTGTAGCCGTCACCGAGATCATCGCCTTGAGCTTTGCTGCAGCGCTATCGGCCCTGGCCTCTTGAATGAGTTTCAGCCCGACGCTCAGGACAATCATGGATAGCATCACGACCCCGGACCGCAGGTCGCCGGTCGCAAACGAGATGATCGCCAGCGCCGCAAGCAGAAGCACCAGTGGGTTGAGAACCGCACGCCAGAGTAGTTTACCGATTCCTGGTCGTTGGTCCTTGGCGAGGACATTGGGCCCGTACTGCTCGAGACGCGCCTGCGCTTCCGCGGCGCTCAATCCCTCGGTGCGTGTGTTCAGCTTCGCGTACACCTGTGCCGCGGCTATAGCGGCCGACGCCACCACGATTGGCGAGACGCGAATCGCCGAAACCTTGTGTTGGTCGGAGGCGAGCCAGCGTTTGGGCAGAATGGTTGTCAATGTCTTGGGCTCGTATATCTCGCGGGCGGTCCGAAAGGTCAACCGACGGGGCCGTGAGTTCCATAAGTGTAACGGCCGGGTTCACAGGCCTGCGGGCTCCGGGGATCCGGGGTTACTTTCCACAACGGACATTCATCCATGTCTGTTATTTTCCACCCTTGGAAGAAAGGCGTGCTGCATATCGGGATAGCGTGTGCCGGAAAATAATACCTAGAACAATGAGAGTGATCCCGGCAAGAATCACGTATAGCACCGTGGGGCCTAACCAGGCTTGGAGAAGTTTCCATTTCTTCCCAAAAAAATACCCGATCAGGATGTAAACGATACTATAGGCTGCCGACCCCGTGAGATTGAACAACAGAAAGTGCGGCCACGGCATTTTCGTCATGCCCGCCAAAAGATTGGCGGCAACTGGCGGAAACAGGGCGATGAACCGCGCGATGAAAACAGTCTTTGCGCCATGACGTTTGAAAAATCGCTGGGGCCACTCTAGCCGTTTCGGCGTCAGATGAAGCCAGTGAATTTTCTCTAAGCTGCCATGGCCCAACCGCCGACCTAGCGAAAAGGCACAAATGCCGCCCAAGAAGCAGGCGGATGTTCCGGCCAACATGGGTTCCCACAGCGAGCCTGCGGCTCTCCCCAAGACGAATCCGGCGCCCAAGAGAATGGTCTCTCCCGGCAGGGGAAAACCGACATTGTTCAGGAATACAATGACGAAGACGAGCGCATACCCATAATGAGGGAGGCGAGGTAATAAAGAATCGAGCCAGTGGAGCATGTTCACCGCTTATTATGCAGAATCGAACGCGTGACCGCTGGAATGGGTTGAGTTCCTTGGATGCCATCGTTAGCCTCCAAAGGTTGATCGCGCTGCCTTGCGCATTCTAATCACACGGCGGTCAGGTGCATCGACGAAAACTTGCCGTAAACTTTTGAAATCCGCCTGACCGACGGCAACGTCGACCAAAATTGATGGCTCAGTGCAGTCAGATGCGATAACGTAGGATGCGGAGCAATACGATTCCCTTATCCCTATTGCGCCCTGACGATCAACACCGCATTCGTCCCCCCGAACGCGAACGAATTGGACATTGCGGCGGGCAATCGTAGACCTGAACGCGCTGCGCCGCCGACATAGTCGAGGTCGCATTCGGGATCGGGCAGGTCGAGATGCATCGTCGGGGGCACCGCGCCGCGCTTGAGGGACAGCACGGTGATTGCAAATTCCAGCGCACCCGCCGCTCCGAGCAAATGGCCATGCATCGATTTGGTCGAGCTGATCGGTATCGAGTACGCGCCTGCGCCAAATACCGCCTTGATGGCAGCCGTCTCGACGGCGTCATTTTGCAAGGTGGCCGTGCCGTGAGCGTTGATATAGCCAATGTCCGCGGGTTGTAAGTGCGCCGACTTCAATGCCGCCTGCATGGCGCGCGCTTGCCCGCCGACCGTCGGGCGCGTGATGTGGGTCACCTCGCTGGTCAGGCCGTAGCCGACAAATTCGCCATGAATCTCTGCGCCTCGCCTGCGAGCGTGATCCCAATCCTCGAGTATCACGCATGCGGCGCCCTCGCCCAACACGAGCCCACTGCGAGTTTTGGCAAAAGGGCGACAGGAGGTGGACGGGTCTTGGAGATCCTCCGTAGCCAAGGTACGCATCGCGTCCCAGGCACGCAGCACTCCGGGGACGAGGGGTGCCTCGGCGCCCCCGGCGATCATGATGTCGGCATCGTCGCTTTGAATTCGACGGGCGGCTTCGCCGATGGCGACGGCGGATGACGAACACGCCGTCGAGTACGTCAAGTTGGCACCCTGGAGTCCGTATTCGATGCCAATCCAAGACGCCGCTGCGTTATTCATGGCGTTGACCACGCTGTAGGGCTTTATCCGGTCGGAGCGTTCGGCATAGAGCGTGTGATATCCCTCCTCGGTCGTTTCAGCACCCCCCATACCCGTGCCGATGCACACCCCGCATCGTTGACGGTCCTCGACGGTGAAATCCAGCCGCGCATCCGCGACAGCCGCGCCCGCGGCCACCAATGCGAATTGACTCACCCGATCGAGCATCCGCAATCGGGGCGCGGGAAAGAATGCGCGGCCGTCGAAATCGGCCGTGGCCGCAATGGGCGAGCGCAACCCATCGGCCAGCGAAGCGCCGAGTCGACGGACGCCCGACCGTCCCGCCATGAGCGCGATCATCAGTTCGTCCATGGAATTACCCAGCGGCGCGATAACTCCCAGGCCGGTGATGGCGACGCGTCGCGCGCTCATGGGATGCTGGCGATCCCAATCGCTCGGTCAGCACTCCCGGCGGGCTTGCGCGCCAAGAGAGCATCAATGTAATTCACCACGTCGCTTACTGTCCGCAAATCATTGGGGGGGTCATCGTTGATCTTCACACCGAATCCATCTTCGATCTTGAACATGAGTTCGAGAACACTCAGCGAATCCAGCCCCAGCGTCACCAAAGTGGCATCCGGACTGAGCGCGTCGCGGGCAACGCCATAGTCGCGATGTAGAATCGCCGTCAACATATCAAGCGTGCTCATGGTGTACCTCTACTGCCGGTGATTGATCGAACGGCCGTCGTGACTTGCCAGCGAGTTGCGCGGCGCGGGTGAGAATCGGCGGGTAGCACCGGAGCAATGCGGTGAAAGGCATCGCCAATGCGGGATGCATGGCGACCTGGGCGTAGAGCATCGCCAGATGCATTCGACGTGCGAATGCGTGGCGCCAGGTCTCGGCCACCCCCCGATGAATCATGCGCGATCCACGGACGTCGAGTGAATGGGGCGGGTGCTCGAGCAGGCGGTTAGTCAGAAAGTGCGCGGACTGCAACGCCATGTTGATGCCCTCCCCGATGAGAGGATGTGTTTCGGCCGCCGCATTGCCGACCCGAAACGGCCCGTCTGGGTCGTCAATGCGAATCCCGGGCCGTAACGGCCCGACGGACATCCAGGGTCCGACGCGATAGGCGCCTTCGAGATGTTCTGTGACTTCCCGGCAGGCGTGTCGAAGATATTGCTCGAAGGCGACCCCGGCCGACGTATTCGACGTGCGCGTTCGCCACAACCCCAAGGTGTCGCGTCGAATACACCCGGCGAGGGTCAAGCGGCCGCCCTCCGCCATCACCATTCCGCCGTATCCGCCCGGAAATGCCAGGACAGGCAAGAGGCCCGGCGCGAGCCGCGCGTCGCGAAAGCTGGCTTTGAACCCAAACAGATCGGAGCCCAGTCGTGGCCACCGACGGGCGGTAACGCCGCGTTCACATGGGCCTGCCTCCCAAGACCCGTGTGCGTCAATGACCACAGGCACGCATCGTACGATCGGGATACGGGCGACCGGACCGGCCGTGGAGTGGATCGCATCCAACGGCTCTATCTCACACACGAAATCACCCGGCAGGCCGCGCACCGCCCGAACTTTGGCCGGCTGAATCCGGGTGACCCCCACTGCAGCGGCCCGATCGGCCAGCATTGAATCCAACTGGTCCCGACCTAGGGCTCGACCGTACCGATAGGGACCTTCGGTACACGGCGGCATTGCTGCCGTGAGAGTCGATGAACCATACATCCAGCCGACCTGCTGCAACTCCGGTCCCGCACGGTCTCTGACCGCTGCGCCAACTCCCAATTCATCCAGCTGCGCCAAACTGCCAGCCGTCAGACACTCACCGCACACCTTCTGCCGGGGATAGAGACATTGTTCGACCAGGATCACCTGCCAGCCCGCCTGCGCGAGGAGGATGGCGCTTGCGGCGCCCGCAGGACCTGCACCGATCACCAAGGCATCGGCGTCGGCTTTCATTGGGTGCACTCAGCGCGCGCGCTCGTACGGATTGCCAGAAATGCGTGCGAAAAGGGCCACGCGTGGAATTCATCGGTCCACCAGCCGTCTTCCTGTGCTGGCCACCGGGCGCCTATCTCGTGTGCGGCAAAGCCCGCCGCAACGCTCTTGACTGCATCTTCGCGGGTAACCGCGTTTGCTCCCAGGAGGCCCACCAGATGGCTGCCCAGCGACGCAAGCGCGTCCCGGCGCGGCTCGATCGCAATGACCGCGTTACTCCGGATGGCGATGCCGTTCAGCAGTCCTTCCAACGGACGGTCACGGAAGTGGTGCAAGAACAAAGTGGCGAAGCACAGGTCATAGCGAGCCCTCTCCGTCGATTGCGCCCACTCGACCGCGTCCTGGCAAACCACCGTCGTATGCCAACCCAGCTCATCAAAGGCCTGGAGGGTGCGGGAATCCACGATTCGATGACGATCCAACAGGGTCAGTGCGACGCCTTTCAATTGCGGCCTCACGGCACGTGCCAGTCGCAGCATCAAGCTGCCGTCCCCAGCGCCCAGTTCAATCAGAGTGGTGGGGGGGCGCGCCATCCGGAGCCGCACGATGGCCTGCTTCAACCATCCAATCGACCCCATGGCGCGATGTACTCGCTGCAAATCCCGACGTGAGCGTTGCGCTTGCGGGTCGTCCGAGGCGAGTTCATCGAGAGCTTCTGGAACCACCTGTCGTTTATGCAGCACGGTGACGCACTCACTCGACCGCCAGCAAAGCACCATGGCAGGTAAATCCAGCGCCGAAGGACGACATCCACCACCGACCACCCGGTGCCTTATCCTCAAGGGCAGCGTCCAACACAAAATAAACGAAGGCGCTACTCAAGTTGCCGTACTGTCGAAGCGCGTCCCGACTGTATCGCAACTGCGCGGGCAGTAACCGCAGGCGACTCTCCAAAGCCGACAAGACATCGCGGCCGCCCGCATGGAAAATCCATCCAGTGATGTCCTGCAGGGTGAGGCCCGAGCGGTCGAGCACCGCTCCCAAGACGATTTGCGCATGATGCGCGGCCAATCGCGGTACCCCGCGGGTCAATACATTTCGCAACATCCCTGCTTGATGTTCGAATCGAAGTGCGTCGCGCTCGGACGGATCTATCAATGACTCGGTGTCGGTCCATTCGACGCGACGCCGGCCCGGTGTCGGATGCCTTGACAAAATGGCCGCCCCGGCGCCGTCGCCGAACAGGCAAGCGCTGATCAACACTCCGGGATCGTTACTCAGATACATCGCGGCGCTGCAGATTTCCACGCAAATCGACAACACATGCTCGCATTGGCCGGACGTCAGGAGGGCGTTCGCGAGCTGCCAATTGGGCAGCGCTCCAGCGCACCCCTGGCCGACCAGATCAAAGGCCAGTACATTGCTCCGTAAACCCAACTGCTCGATAACGTAACCGGTCAGGCCGGGGCACAGATACCCTGTGCACGTGGTCACGATCACGGCATCGATGTCTTCAAAACGACAATCACCGCGACGCAAGGCAGATAGTCCCGCGCGACCTGCGAGACGCGGCGCATGGTGGGAGAATCGCTGATGCAGCGTATCCGGGTCAATTGCAAAGACCTCCTCCAGGGACTCCATGCAAAGCCATCGTTGCTCGATTCCGTTGTCACGAGTCAGGACCAGCTTCGCCACTGCGTGCGAGCGTGCATCCAGGCGGTCGAACCACTCAGAGGCCTTGAACGCGTCCCAACACTGCGCCTTGCTGAAGCGGTGGTCGGGAACGGCCGTCCCGATACTATGCAGGAACACTGTGTTTCAACTTGTCGACCGCATCAGTAGTATCCGGACGTTAATTGAATAAATTCAGCGGGTTGGAGAAATCGTCGTCATTTGCGAAGCGCCGACAGTCGCAACAAATATCAGAGGCGCGGGCCTCGTTTTCCGCGATAGCCATTCAAGAGAAACGCGATCACAAGAACGGCAATAATTAATCCGATGGGTCCGATTCCCCATCCAGCGCCCATCCCCCAATAGAGTCCCCCGCCGCCGCCGAACAATAACAAGAGAACAATTAAAATGATCACGATATCCATGGTTCACCTCTGTCTTGCGGCCCACGCAATCGCCCTTCTGCAACACTATAATGCGGCGCCCACAATATCAGCAAGATGCCGAAGCCGCCTTCCCTTTCGCGAAAGAGGCCAGGTCCATCCACTCATACACCCCTTCCGTGCCTCGCGGAGCGACCAAATCAGGCGAGGGTCTCGGACGCGTCCGTCTCCTGTTGGCCGAAATGCACATTGCAGCGCGAGTGTTTTTTCTACGCGATACATGGCGGCGTCGGCCTTTGTTGTCAATTCGTCGCCGCTGAAGCCGTCGTTGGGGGAGATAGCTGCGCCGATGGTCGGCTTGATTGCAAATTGACGATCCCCCCACCTGGCATAGATGGGGGATACGGACACTCTTTTGCGCTGCTGCAAACGGTGGAGGATCCGGTCGAGGTCTTTGCAAAATCAATTCCCCCGCGACGATCAAATACAGCTTGAGCAACGCGATCCCCACCACCAGCGTGACCAGCCTGGAGTCATTCCTGAGGCCATACAGGGCTAGCGGCGAACGCTAGCCCTGCACTGCGTTTATCGCAACTTCGACTACTGAACCCGACCCGTCGTCTTAACACCATAGAATTTGTGTACATCCGACGCCCAACTGGTATCGGCCATGACCGGCCAATGGTCCTTATCAAACCCGGGTGCGTTCTTTAACTGGTCTTTGCTCGCATTGAGGGTGAAGCGCTTCTTTTGAGTATCAAGTTTCAGCGCCTGCCAAGGGACTGCGAATAACCTATCGCCCATCCCTAAGAAGCCGCCATAAGACAGAACGGCATAGCCAATCCTGCCTGTGTTCATTTCGATCATCAGTTCTTTGATTGTGCCCAAACTTTCGTCCGCGGTGTTGTACACATCGTTGCCGATGAGCGTATCCGCACCCATCAACGAAGGTCCAGGGCCTCCTTGGGTATTTTTGTACATGCCATAGGTATCGCGCGAAATGTAATTTGTTTCCATGCATCTCTCCAATGATTGGCTTTTAAATGGATCAGATAAGCTTTTGACCCCCCGCCACTGTGATCTTGTTCGGTGAAAAGTGCTGCCGGCCTAGAAGCATCATTGCCCATTACGTGTGACTCGAAGCGGTGTAGGCGTCTTCTTGCACATTATCGAACTGGACTGCACCCGCCTATGCGGACACTGAGTTAAGGTGTATGGGAAATCTGGAGCAAAGAGTAGTCCCGCGCCACGGTCGCAGTCCTGCATCGCGAGCTTCTGGGTAGGCCGAGATGGGTCAGCAACGAGGATTTTTCTCTCTGCTTTGCGCTCGGTCGGCTGCAGCGGCATCGGCAATTCGCCTGAGGAGCCGGATCCGCATCAGACCGCTTACCGGCCGAATCAGCAACCAATACGGAAGAAATCGAACGAACGACTTTCGATCATTGCAATATACCCGGGTCTCCGTACGTAGCCATGTACACCCTCGATCCGCCGCATCAACCGAGAAATTCAGTACGAGCTTTGGGATGCCGATGGTGCTGAACCGCTCGAATGCCCGCGCATCCGCGATGGCAACCAGGCCGTAGTCAAATTGCCAGAATTTGCCCACTAGGCCAAACGCGACTTCCCGGTCCGAATCTCGACCGAGTCGCGTAAAATCGGCAAGTCCAAAGGCCGCCTTATCTCTCATTAGGCTTCGGCGACCCAAGGCGTCCAATAGACGCCCCGGAGTCTCCCGAAGTTTAATAAATCTCTTCACCCATGGATCGTCCAGGACGCCCGGCAGGTTGACCGCACCGAGCAGATCGGCCGGTGCGGCCTCAACCGATACTTGATGGAACTCCCTGAACTGGAATACAGGCAGGTAAGTTTCGAGCAACGTCATGGCAGGATTCCGAAAGTCTTGACCACGAGCGGCGTATCAACGATGACGTGCGGAGCAATGATGTGGTAGCTCAGCGCATGTACCCAGGCATTGCCGGTACGCAAGGTCAACACGCTCTTGAACATTCCGGGTCCAAAATATTGGAGCATTACGAAAATCAGCGAGAGCGCCGCATTCCGCGGAGAATCAAACGTCGACCATCCTTCGACGATATGCATCGCCGCATACGTCAGGCCACCGAGCAGCACGGTACTGATTGCGGAGCCCGTCAGCATGAGGTAGCGAGGCAGTAAAATTGCGTAAATCAGTACCATCGTCGGCAAGACTGTTCCGATGAAAAAGATCAGCAATGTCAGGGGCGCACCGAGCAGCACTTGATGAGCGCTCAGATGGAAAATGGTTTTGTCGAAGGCCATCAGTTCGAATGCGGATTCGACCGCTACCACGGTGAAAATCAGCAGGGCATCATTTCTACGATTGCTCGAGCGCAGGTTGAGTTGGGTGTTCGTATAGCGGCGTCGGAAGCAGACGTAGGGCAGGAGCGCGAAGACCACAAAATTATACAGCGCCCATGTCCACATCTCGCCTCTCTGGGGCGCAACGCTGCAGCCAAAGACTGTGCCGGCAATGTGGAAGCTAAAGGGTCGATAACCCAACGCCGGACCCAGGATCCAGCCACCCACTTGGCCGAGGGCCGCATAGCCAATCAGCAACAGTGTTTCACGCAAGGCAGTGTGACGGTGAGGTGCGCGACTAGCCATGTCGGGAACGACGCGCCGGCGGGTGAGTAGGTAAACCATTCCCATCAGCACGAAGATCTCGATTAAGGTGATGCTGGGAGCTGCCACCTGCAGGACGAATGGCAGTTTGGCGACCGCCGGACGATCGAATGGCAGCGATCCGTCCGCAAGCCACAACACCAAGAGATATCCGATCACCCAAAGAGCGACGGTAGCCTGGACTCCACGATGGCCAACGACGGCTCGAAGTACCGCACTCAGCGGCGTTCTGGCCGCAGCGTGCTTCGGTGGAGATTCATTGCTAACCGGCACTTATTTGCGCTCTCTGAACGAGTAACAGACTTCGGATGGGCGAAACTCCGCCAATACTCACCAACCTACTTTTACAGGATATCGCGCCTCAGCGAGCAGGTGCTCACGGGAATCCGCCGCAATGATTTATGGATACTCATTCACTCGGAGTATCGTGAGGGAGTGCAGCAGCGCTGCGAGGTCATCCCGGCCTCCTTTCCCGACGACGCGGCGCCTCCGGAGCGGGTGACCGCAGAGGCCATGGTGGTGCGTCGCCCGCTGTTCGTTGCGGAATGCGCCCGCCGCCTGGCGCAGGGCAAGTAAGCACAAAACTCCCGGGCAATTACCGAATCGGAGGTAATGAGCCGCGAGCCTTATCCTTCGGCCCCATCCTCCAACCAACGGCGCCTGTCGCGCAGCGGCGGCGCGCCGAAAAATCGGCTGTACTCGCGGCTGAATTGGGATGCACTCTCGTAGCCGACCCGATGCGCCGCCATGGCCACATCTATGTCCTCGAGGAGCATGAGACGCCGGGCTTCCTGAAGCCGCAGTTGCTTTTGATACTGCAGCGGACTCATTGCCGTAACGGCCTTGAAGTGATGATGCAGGGAGGACACACTCATATGCACATCGCGAGCGATCGAATCCATGCGCATGGATCGGGCGAAGTTTCCCCGCAGATAGCGGATCACCTTGGCCACGCGCTGTGTCTGACTGTCTTGCAGCGCGATTTGCCGCAACCTTGTCCCCTGACCGTTTTGCAGCAGCCGGTACAAAATCTCGCGCTTGATCATGGGTGCGAGTATGGGAATATCGTCGGGGTTGGACAGCAGGCGCAGAAGCCGCAGCACGGCATCGAGCATCTCAGCGCTGAGCCGATTCACGTAAAGCCCACGCGACGAAGCGGCGCGCGCCGCCTGCGGCAGATTTTCGTCCTGGACCAACTCCGCAATCGCCTCGACGTCGAGATCGAGGCGCAGGCCAAGATAGGGCTGCGTCGAACTCGCGACCATGACCTTTCCCACAGCGGGCAAATCCACCGACGTCACCAGATAATGCAATGGATCGTATGCATATTGTTCATCCCCGACCAATATCCGCTTCGAGCCCTGTGCAATCAGCGCGAGGGCAGGCAGATGTATGGTCGGTTTCGGATCCGCGGGACGCATGATGCGATGCAGGCTCAATCCCGTCACCGCGGTTTCGACCGTGCCCTCCACGTCTCCGGTCAGCTGATCGAGCAGACTGACGAGTTCCCGCCGCTCCGAGTCCAACTCGGGGTCGAGCTTGTCGCTCATCTCCCCGGCGGGGGCGATGGTACTGCTGCTGCTTTCGTTCAAAGTCATTGGGTTGAACCTGGAATGAAGGGTAGTGTCAGCCTATACGCAATGGCAGATTTGGCTCTCCACTATCTTGCCCATTCTTGCAGGAATGGGCAAGAATTCGGCAGAACCAGGCTCATGGAAAGCCCAGTCTCGCGGGCATACTTTGTCCGTCCCACACCGACGCAATCGTTCCGCCCGTTCGCGCCGGACGGTCGGCGTCAATTCGAACCGGGCACCGGGCATCAGCAAGAATCGTCGACGAACGTGCTCGCTTGGGGTCGAACCACCTTATCGCGCCGCACCCAGCGACGCCATCGTACTTGGAGGATGTGACATGTTGCAAAAACGTAAACTTGGGCGACAGGGGCTTGAAGTCTCGGCCATCGGGCTCGGCTGCATGGGTATGAGTCATGCCTACGGCGTCCCCAACGGCGCGGAATCGGCCGCGACCATCGACCGTGCGATCGAACTTGGCTGCACGTTCTTCGACACGGCGGAGGTGTACGGTCCCTACACCAACGAGGAGCTTCTGGGCCGCTGCCTTCAGGGCAAGCGCGACCAGGTGGTGATAGCCACCAAATTCGGATTCGCGCTCGACGGAAAGGCGCCCTGCGGCACCAATAGCCGACCCGCCCACATTCGGGAAGTCGTCGAAGCCTCGCTGAGGCGCCTGCGCACCGACCGCATCGACCTGCTGTACCAGCACCGCGTCGATCCGCAGGTTCCAATCGAGGATGTCGCGGGAACCGTCAGAGATCTGATCGCCGAGGGAAAGGTGCTTTACTTCGGGTTGTCCGAGGCCGGCGAAGCAACAATACGCCGAGCCCATGCGGCATTGGAGCTCACTGCCCAGGAGGTCGATGTTCTCGATGAAATAACCGCCTCGCAGCCCGTGTCCGGAGCTCGGTACGACGACCGGCTTCTTGCCCTGCTGGATGAGTAAGGAAATCTACATGACTACATCAAGAGTATGGTTCATCACCGGCGTCGCACGCGGTTTCGGCAAGGCGCTGACCGAGGCGGTCCTCGCGAAGGGCGAGACCGTCGTCGGCACGACGCGGGATGGCAACGCCGCCATTGGGCAGGGAAAGGGGAGGCTGCATCTGCTGCCCCTGGAGATCACGGATGCGCAGGCCGTGGGCCAGATCGTCGAGCAGGCATGGATGCTGCATGGGCGGCTGGACGTGGTCGTCAACAATGCGGGCTATGGATTGCTGGGTTCGGTCGAGGAAGCCAGCGAGGATGAAATAACACACCTGTTCGACGTCAACTTTCACGGCACCAGGCGCGTCATCCAGGCGGTGCTTCCGCACCTGCGTTCGCAAAGATCCGGTCACATCGTCAATATCACCTCGATCGCGGGTCTGGCGCCCGGAGCCGGAGCGGGGTTTTATGCCGCCGCGAAATTTGCGGTCGAAGGACTGTCGCAATCATTGGCGCAGGAGGTTTCGCCCTTAGGGATCAAGGTCACTCTGGTCGAGCCCGGCGCATTTCGGACGGACTTCCTGTCGGATCACTCGATCCGGGCCAGCCGCGCCGGCATCGATGACTATGCTTCCACCGCGGGCGCGAATATCGCG
Source organism: Gammaproteobacteria bacterium (assembly GCA_003134045.1). Classification (GTDB taxonomy): domain Bacteria; phylum Pseudomonadota; class Gammaproteobacteria; order Steroidobacterales; family Steroidobacteraceae; genus Bog-1198. Next base: position 59,570 of record PLAH01000197.1, on the reverse strand, counting down.
CGCCTCGCGACCATGGCCGGAAAGCAGATCGGGGATCCCGTGCGCGGCGCGGCGGCCATCATCGAGGCTGTCAGCGCGGCGAAACCGCCACTGCACCTGCTGCTCGGGTCCGACGCGCTCGCGCGCATCCAGGAGATGTACGCCCGCTTCGCGGAAGACATCGATCAATGGAGATCGGTGACTCTCGGTACCGACTTCGACCGGCCGTAGCGGGTGCCTGCGAATAGCAGTGACGCCGCACCGGCGGCGCACGATAACGGCCCGATTTGAGCCGCTCGATCAGCGACGATAAGTTCTGCCGCAGATTCGCCGCATAACTCTCCGCCGTCTGACCATCGACTCCGACCGCGCCGTCCTTGCGTGTGCTCTCAAAGGCATATTCCAGCCATTCCACATCGAGATACTGATTCAGCGAGGTGATCGCCATCGCTGGATTCCGTCGAAGAGGATTCGAACCCCTGACCCACGCATTACGAAAATTGTGCTCGATTGTTCCCATTTGGTGGATTTGCAAAGAAACCGGTTCAGGCTATAGCATTTGCGATCGAATCCGTCCACAACGGCACAGCAGCTCGAAGCTTGGCATCTTCGGTTACGAGTCTAACTTTCATTTGCATAGCCAGCGCAATAAAACGCGCATCGTAAGCGGAGATTCCGAATTGCACTGCTGCCTCCAGTGCCCGTGCATGCGGCACACTGGTCAGTATCGGCATAAACTCTTCCGCTCCAACCAAAAGCTTTAGCCCCTGATCGCGCGTGATCGTTTTGGTGCGCACATAGGTGGTGAGAACATTCGAAAATTCCACCATGATGAACGCCTCGCTGCGCCAGTCCGCGTCCCGCTCATACAATTCCTGCGCTGCCGACGTGCGATCACCCTCCAACATCAGATAAGCGAGAACGTTGGTACCTACAGAGCGTCCTCTGATCACCTTCCCCACTTTCAGGCATCTCAGCGGGAAGAATGACTGAGCAGCCTCCGGCGGGCAAGCCACTTGCGCAGCTCCTCCAACAAGAACATCGCTATCGCGAAAGGCATTATGACGCCCCAGACCTTTCCTCCAACGGGCGCCGTTCCGAGAATAGAGTTTCCCCAAGGCGTATAGGCGATCAAAAGAAGGATGGCGATTTCCGATACCACTCCGATGATAATCAGCGTATTGCCACGAAGCCCGGTTGAGAACGCGGATCGGGTTGAGCTTCTGCACAGGAACACATTGACGATCTGCATCACGATGATGGTGCCCAAGCAGGCGGTAGTGGCCTGCAGGTAAACGGGATCCTTTGCAGCCAGGTTTTGCCCATACTTCCATCCGGCGACGTTGAGCACGAAGAAGAAGGCCGCCATCGCTCCAGCCGCCTCTATCAGGCCCAGGAAGAGATAGGCACGGAACGCCAAACGCCAGTTCATGAGCCTCTCGCCGTGTGGCCGAGGGGGGCGACGCATGATTTGCGGGGCGGGCTTCTCGACACCGAGTCCTAGGGCGGTCAACGTGTCGGAACCCATGTCGATGGACAGCGCTTGAACGGGTGTCAGCGCCAAGGGGATCTGGAACAGCAGAAAGCCCAGGTAAGGAATCAACTCCGCCACGTTATGGACCAGGACGTATGTCAGGAATTTGCGGATATTTTCGAATACGGCGCGCCCCTCCTCAACGGCACTCACGATGCTGGCGAAGTTGTCATCGAGCAGAACCATGTCGGCGGCTTCCTTAGCTACGTCAGTGCCGGCAATGCCCATGGCGATACCGATATGCGCAGCTTTGAGCGCCGGTGCATCGTTGACTCCGTCGCCGGTCACGGCCACGATCTGCTTCTTGTCCCTCAATGCCTCCACGATTCGCATCTTCTGGTCGGCGACGATCCGCGCAAAGACGATCTCCGGGGCATCCAAGGCAAGCTGAAGCTGGATCTTCGAGTACCGTTTGAGCTGCTCACCGGTGATGACCGTCGGATTGTCGGACTTCACCAGCCCGATTTCGCGTGCGATCGCCGTAGCGGTCCGGGGGTGGTCGCCAGTGACCATGATGACCCTGATGCCGGCTTCCTGGCACTTACGGAGTGCGTTCGGCACTTCAGGCCGGGGCGGGTCTTCCAGCCCCGCCAGGCCGGCAAAAACCAGGTCCTCCTCAAGCGCTTTACGGTCGTAACCGACCGCCAGCTTCCTGTAGGCAAAGGCCAACACCCGCAGGCCTCGCTGCGCCATCGCGTCTTGAGCCTTCACGATGCTCGCCTTGCCCTCAACGCTAAGCGGCTGAATCTTCTCGTCATTAAGGATGTGTCGGCAGAGAGGAAGTACCGACTCGGGCGCGCCCTTGCAGTAGAGAACAAGTCCTTCGGGCGCTTGATGCACGGTGCACATCCGCATGCGGTCGGCGTCGAACGGGATCTCGTCCAATCGAGGATAGCGCGGGAGATTTGAGACGAAGTGCACCGACATTTCTGCCAGTGCGACCTCCATCGGGTCGCCGCGAAAGGTCAGCATCCCCTGATTGTCCGTTTCCTTCAGATCCTCGCACATCCGAGCTGCCAGAAGAAAGGGTCGGTAGCGGGTCGCAAGGCATAGTGCCTGTTGTTCCGCGGCAGCCAAATCGAACGTTTCCCCAAGATACAGTTGCCGAACCATCATGTGGTTCTGGGTCAGCGTCCCGGTCTTGTCACTGCAAATGACGGTCGTGGAGCCGAGTGTCTCGACCGACGGCAGGTAACGGATAAGGACGTTGCGCTTCGCCATACGCTGGGTGGCCAGCACGAGAGCCAAGGTCAACGTCGGAAGCAGCCCTTCAGGCACCATGGCGACGATGATGCCGATGGCAAAGATGAAGTCCTTCCAGAAGGGGATTCCGATCATCCAGCCGAGCGAGAAAAATATGACACTGATCAGAACGGCGAGCAATGCAGTCAAACGGCTTAGGTGGGCGATCTCCTTGCGCAGCGGCGAGACCTCCTCCCCCGCTGTTTGGGTAAGATGCGCAATCTTGCCGAATTCCGTGTGCATGCCGGTGGCGAAGACGACCGCTTTAGCCCGCCCGGACACCATCGACGTGCCGGCGAGCATGACGTTCTCGCTGTCGATCAAGTCATCGGCCGTGGAGGCGTCGGCCTCCCGTACCCTCGGCAGGGACTCACCGGTGACGGCCGCGTTATTGACTCGTGCGCTAAACGCCTCGATCAGCCGGCAGTCTGCGGGGATGTTATCGCCCTGCTCCAAATGGACGATGTCCCCCGGCACCAGCTGCGTCGCAGGCACTCGGATGACCGCACCATCGCGCAACACCTGGGCCTGTTGCGGCAGCAGTTTGCGCAGCGCCGCGAGCGTCTGTTCAACGCGATACTCTTGCCAGAAGGAGAATAGCCCGCTCACCAGAATGACGATCACGATGGCGTAACCCACTTTCGCCATACCTTCCCCCGGCTCGCTCCATTCGGCGAAGAAAGCCAGCCCGGCGGCGACCCACAGCAGGAGCGAGAAAAAGGTAATGAACTCCTTCACGAGCCGCAGCCCCAGAGGCACGCCGGCCACTTTCTCCACTTCGTTGAGACCGAATTCGTGCAGGCGGCGTTCGACTTCGACGTCGCTCAACCCTGTCACGGTGCTCTTCATGCTCGCGACGGCATCAAGCGCAGACAATTGGTGGATCCTCACGGACATTTCGATGTAGGGGACTGGTCCTTATTCCGGCTGCGACGCGATCATATCCCTGAGACAGGGACGCTAGTCAATGCGATAGTACAACCCAATGATCCGTCCGTCCCGCTTGGGTATGTAGTGCCCTCCGCGGCTACGATTCGCGAAGTGCCCGGAAATGCGAGCAGGAATGCGAGAACGAGCGAGCAAGATAAAAGGCAGGGAGTCACCCTCTACCCAAAGCCATGTCTGCGCAATGGGTTATGGCGGCCTTCCGCGCCTCGTGGGACCCTGATGCAGTATCCCCTGACCCCGCGTTTTTTGAGATCATTCATCCACATGAAGCCTGATGATTGCTCGCGATAACATTCCACCTGCCTCTCGACTTACACTGTCGTGGCCACAGTATTTTCAGGGCTAGCCGAGGGGCAAAAATCGCGGCGCCACGTTGACGGTGACCGTGCCCCCGTCATCGACCCGGAATATCTCGCGTGCCACGTTGTGCGGATGATTGACCGCCTCACTCACACTGAGGACCGGAGCAAAACATGCATCCGTACCCTCGAGGACTTCCCGCCAGTGAGCGGATGGCCGCGAGGCGAAGGTCTCCTTGAACCGCGACTTGAGCGCGGGCCACGCACTCTCGTCGTTTTGAGCATTCAGATCCACGTCATTGAAGCCGAGCGCCTTGATCAGCAGCGCATAGAATTGCGGCTCCAGCGCGGCTACCGAGATATACCGCCCATCGGCGCATGCGTATACGTCGTAAAACGGCGAATCGTAAAACACGCTCGGGCCGGGGCCATCCAGGTGCCCACTCGCGCGCACCCACATTGCGATCGTCCCTAGCATGCCCATGACATCGACGATGGCGGCGTCGACCACGCGGCCCTGCCCCGTGCGGCGGACATCGAACAACGCACAGACGATACCGAATGCCAGCCCCAGAGCACCCGAGGCGTCGCCCAGCACCGTCGGCGGTATGATGGGGCGTTCGCCACGATGCGCCGAGAGCGACAGCAACCCCGATAACGCCACGTAGTTCAGATCATGCCCAGCCGCTTGAGCCAGCGGTCCGTTCTGACCCCACCCCGTCATGCGCCCGTATACGAGCTTTGGGTTTCGCGCCGCACATTGAGCGGGTCCCAAACCGAGGCGTTCCATCACGCCCGGGCGGTTTCCCTCGATCAACGCGTCGGACGACGCGACATAGTCAAGTGCCTTGGCCACGTCCGACGGTTGCTTGAGGTTCAGTGCGACGCCGATCTTACCGTGGCGGAGTACGTCCCTGTCGCCAGCGTCGAACTGATTCGCAACAGCGCCGCTTTGCGGGCGCCGAATCAGTGTGACTTCGGCGCCCATATCGGCGAGCAATCGGCCGACCAGTGGCCCAGGCCCCAGTCCTTCGAATTCCACCACGCGTAAGCCGCGCAGCGGCGCATTCACGCGAACACCCAGAACAAGTTGCGAGATGCTTGACTCATTGGGTCGGCTCACCACGAGTGTCGGCCAAAAACTCTTGCAGCGGCCGCAAGGATTCATCTGAGTGCTGCTCCTCCAAGCGGACAAATTCCACTAACGCGCGTTCGTGCTCGACTAACTGGCGAGCTGCGAGCGCATCGGCGGCTGGGGCCATGCGCTCCACCGTCTCGAAACGCTCGATGTACGGCGGCCAATCCACGGTCGCCTTGGCGACGAACTCCGGCCATGTGAGTTGGTTTAGCTCCTCGGCGCGGCGCGCAGCCTTCGCTCCGATTCCTTCCATGGCGGGTTCGATGCCGAGGCGCGACGCGGCCGCGTGCAGGATACGGTGAGTGCGGTGCTCGACATCCGCGATCGTCGCGAACTTCTTGCGTTGATCCGAGTCTTCACTAAGCCCAGACAGACGCCGGTATACCGCCTCGCCCTCCATCTCACCGTCATAGGCCTCGCGAAGAGCAACAAGGTAAGTCGGCATCGACATGGAGGTACCACGCGAGAAGTTGCTGGGTCGGCAGGGTTTTTTACGCCGGGTTGTATGCTGCCATGCGCGCCACAAAAATGCGATAGTACTGACACGTATCCGCGAAGAGTCGCCAGCGAAAGAGAGAGAGCACATGGGGAGCATGAGTGGAAAAACAGCGTTCCGCCTAACGTAACGCGAACTCCGCTGTGGTTCTCATCTTCCCGGATAGCCTCAGCAGTAGCGCTGGCGGAATCGAAGATAAGACCATCATCGAGAGCTATTGCCGAGATCTTGCGGATGACTTCCAGTGTCGCAGCGGCATCGTTGTCGAGCGCTCGCGCGGAAAGGTCGATGTCTGGAGTGGGTCGAGGCCGTGTCAATACATGAGGGATGGGCAGCCGGCACGATTAAGTTGATGCCGAATGTTTTGGAAGATGGTGGCGCTTGAACATCGACCGAACGTTGGGCCCCACTCCTCCAGGTCACTTTCCGTGAAAGCATCAAGCACCGACGTCTTGGAACCAGGGGGCCGTCGAATTGCTACATTGCGGTGCTTTTTTTCTTCTTTTTCACCGCACCCTCGGAATGATGAACTGCGTCTGAGGACCCTTATCAGCGCGAGGAAGTTTTCACTCGCCCCCGATCCCGTTGAGCAGACATTGCCGTACCGACCCCGCTCGCGGCGTCAGCGTGGCGGCGCTATGACAGCCATCTGCGCGATGACTTCATCCCGTCGGCAACGGCTGCCAGGCTGCAGGAACTCCATGGCCTGCAGTGCTGTTTGATGCGCCTCAAATGAGGAGCCCGCGACGCAGTCTTCAACGACGCGGCAAACGTAACCGCGCTGATGGGCGTCGGCGAAAGTGTAGTGCACGCAGACGTCGGTGAAACCACCGACCATCAGCAGCGTCGCCGCCTCGAGGCCGCGCAGATAGATATCCAGCTCGGTGCAAAAAAAGGACGAATAGCGTCTTTTACGTATGTGAAAGCTTTCCGGGCGCAACTGCACTTCCGGGGAAATTGCGGTGTCCGGTGCATTTTCGAGGCAGTGCACGCGTTCGAATCCATCCAGTTCACGGCCGAAGTCGATCAGACTTGGATGATGCACCTCTTGCATGTAGATGATTGGCACGCTCCTGGCGCGTGCAGCCGCGATCACCGCCGGAATACGCCGCATGTACTCATTGAAGTTCGGCATCGGAAAATCCCGAGCAACGTCGTAGCGCGTACCCGTAAGCTCTCCCTGCACATCGATGACCAGCAGCACCAGCTTGCCGGGCAAGAGGCTGCTGGTGTGGGCACCGGTCACGATCTTCGCCATTGCGCTCATTTGCTCGAGCGCCGGGCTTCGAAAGCTTGCAGGGCAGCCACTAGCGTCGTGCTGCTCTGGCGGGCGCCGGTCTGCAAATATTCCATGGCTTTCAAAGCCGCCTCGTGGGCCGCCGGTGACGCACCCGCCATGCAGTCCTCCGCCAACCGGCAAAAAAAGTCGTTCTGGTGCGCATCGACGAATGAATAGTGGACTTCCACACTGGTTCGGCCGCCTGCCAACAGTAGCGTCTGCGCATTCAGTCGAGCCAGCAACAGTGATAACGGCGTGCCGAGAAATGCAGACAGGCAGGGAGGATGGATCCTCCCCTCGCCGGCAAGCACCGCCGACCCAGTCGGTCCGCAGGTCTCAGCGTCGACAGTGGCAAAGATGACGGGGATGGATAGGCTGCGTGCGGCGTTCAGCAGCGGTGCAAATGGTCGATATACATCCGCCCCGCCCAGCACCAGCAACGCAGGGTTACCCTCGATTACCGAGCGGCGGGGTCTGGCGGATATTGAGTGCGTTGGAGAGTTCATGAACCGATGAAAGCGAGAGAAGCGCTGTAGTTCGTAATACGAACTATTGTGCGCAAATAGTAACAGCTGCAATTTGGTGGCACAATGCCCCAACTGTAATCGGCGGCTCGACTATCATCGAATCGCTCCCGCCGTACCGCTTGTGTAGGTAGCAACAATTGCCAGATACAAGTCCATTCGTGGTCCGCAACGCCGAGCCCCACCAGCCCATGTACTCCTGGTACGTGCTCGCGATGCTGGTCGCCGTCTACAGCTTCAATTGGATGGATCGCTATGTGCTGGTGATCCTCTTGCAACCGATTAAGCAGGATCTGCGATTATCGGACGGCGAGCTGGGGTTGCTGTCCGGGTTCGCCTTTGCGCTCGTGTACTCGCTTGCCGGCGTGCCCATCGCACGCTGGGCCGATCGAGGCTCACGCCGCTCGCTGATCTCGCTCGGAATGGTCGTCTGGAGTGCGATGACGGCCGTGTCGGGACTCGCACGGAATTTCGCGCAGCTGATCGCGGCTCGCGTTGGCGTCGCGCTCGGTGAATCGGCCTGCAGTCCGGCGGCGAGTTCACTCATCGCGGATTATTTTCCGTCGCACCGACGCGCGACCGCATTCGCGATCTATGGACTTGGCATCTCCATCGGAATGGCAATGGGCCTGTCGATTGGTGGCTGGGCAAGCGAGCATTACGGTTGGCGTTCAGCGCTGATGCTGGTCGGTTTGCCGGGCGTGCTGATGGCCGTGATCGTGCGCGTCACGGTACGCGAGCCCGTGCGCGGCCAGCAGGACGCATCGGCCGAAGAACCAGGACTGCAATCGCTGCCGGACACGGTTCGGACGCTGCTGGCGTGCAAATGCTTCCTTGCCTACGGTGCGGGCTTGGGCCTGTGCTCGTTGTCCGGCAACGCCTTCGAGACCTGGACCCCGGTTTATTTGATGCGCCTCTATCACATGGGCAGCAGCGCCGTGGGGGCGTGGACGGGTACCGTCGAGGGTGTCGGTGGAATCCTCGGCACGCTGGCCGGTGGTGTACTCGCGGACCGCCTGGGAAGGCACGATGAGCGCTGGTACCTATGGATACCGGCTCTGTCGGCAGGCGCGATGGTGCCGTCGATGTACCTATTTTTGCACACCAATGGCACAGGCATGTTCGTGTTTTACTTCGTGACCGTGGTGTTTGCGGGAGCCTACATGGCGCCGCTGATCGCCATTACGCAGCGGCTGATGCCGGTGCGGCTACGCGCGCAGGCGACAGCCCTGGTGTACCTGCTGCTCAACCTCATTGGGCCCGGCGCGGGTCCCCTGCTGGCTGGCCTACTCAACGATGCCCTTGCCGGGCGGTATGGCGGCGAGGCCGTGCGCGTGTCGCTGACGTTGACGCTGTCGGGCGCCGTCGCGGGCGTGGCGCTCATTGTCTATGCGGCGCGACTGCTACCCCGTGAGCTCGCCACGGCGGCGGCTGCGTCCGCCCCACCGGTCGCGCAATCCTGCGCGCTCATCTCGCCGACGTTGCCATGAGCACCACGGTGAGTTCGCGCTTTTTTTCGCTCGAGGAGTATGCGCAGCGCTGGCACCGTGTGCAGCAGGCCATGCAGCAACGCGGGCTGGATCTGGTGGTGGTCTGGAGCCGTTCGGCCGGCACCTATGATCGCTGCGCAGACCTCCTGTACCTGGCCAATTACTACGGCAATCAGCCGGGACAAGGCCGAAACGGACCGCAGGGGTTCTCGGCCGTCGTGTTACAGGTCGGTCAAACGCCCGAGCTGTTTGCCGACATGCAGGATCTACGGCACGAACTGATCGCCACGGATCGCGTGCAGGCCTGCTCCAATACCTTTGAAGCCGTCGCGCATCGACTTGCCGCGGCGGGCAGCCGGAAGGTTGGGCTGGTCGGAACCGACCTGATCCCGATGAAATATTGGTCGCGGCTGCAGGCGCTGACGCCGCAGGTGCAGTGGGTCATAGCCGATGACCTGGTGCGCGAGGTGCGCCTGATAAAGAGTGCGCGCGAGCTGGAGGCCTTCCGCTGTGCAGGAAAGACTGCAAGCGCTGCCATCACGGCCCTCGCGCAGGCGCTGATCGCCGGCCGTTCACAGGCCGAAGCAGCCGGCGAGGCCGCGCGGCAGGTGACGCGCGGCGGCGGCCACGTGCATCAGCTGGCAATCAGTCACGGCGCACAGCTGAAGCATCTGGCGAGCGATCCTGTGGTCGGCTACAACCAGCAGACTCCCGCGGCCGACGAACTCGCGCGCGCGTGGGTCACCGGGCCGATGTTTCAGGGCTATTGGCTCGGCCCAGGACGCACGGTGGTGTGCGGCGCCCACCCCAGTCCGCCGCAGCGCGCCCTGCTCGAGGCCAATGCCGAGGCGGTGAGCACCGTGCTCGCTGCCGTGCGCGCCGGTGTCAAGGTGCACGAGCTGGTCGCAATCGGCGATCGGCTCACGGCGCAGTTCGGCGGCGAGCCAAGTGATCTCACGCGCGAGTGGCCGGTGTACGGCCACGGCAATGGTTTGTTTTTCGAGGCGCCCAGCATTTCGGTGCGCGTGGGCCCGGATGCGGAGTTCGTCTTGCGCGAAAACATGGTCATCAGTGTGGAAATGTTTTTCGCGCGTGATGGTGTCGGTCAGGCCGGGTTCGAGAACAGCGTGATCGTCACCCGCGACGGGTCGGAGCTGCTGATCACGAGTCCAATGCTGTTCGAGTAGAGGCTCTCAAGGCGCCTGGGTCGGGATCTCGCGGACGATGCGCCGTACGACGGGCAGGATCTGCTCGATGAGTTGCCTCTTTGTCACCATCGCAACGTTCGTGAGCACGGTGACGGCCGCCACCGGCGCCTCCTTTCTATCCAGCACGGGTACGGCGAGTGAGCGAATGCCCACTTCCATTTCCTGATCGACGACCGCATAGCCTTGGTGCTGCACCAACTCGAGTTCCGCGCGGATGCGTTCCCTGCTCGCGAGGCTATGCGGCGTGATCGCAGCGATTACGCCGCTTTTGAGCAATTCCTCGCGGCCCACGGGATTCAGAAAGGCAACGATCACCCGTCCCGAAGACGTATAGAGCGCATTGAAGCGCCGGCCGATCGCGAGCGTGGGTGCGAGCTGGCGTTCCACGGTAGAGCCGACCAAGTGAATGATATCGCCGCGGTCGAGCACGGCGAGACCCGCGATCTCGCCAGTCTCGCGCGTGATCCTCTGTAGATACGGCCGGGCCAGGTCGGTCAGCGGCATCGTGTCCATGAACGCAAAACCCAGATCGAGTACCTTGGCCGTGAGGCGGAACAGGCGATCATCCTTGGCGATATAGCCCAGATGCTCGAGCGTCAATAAATATCGTCGGGCGCCTGCGCGGGTCATACCGGTGCGCTCGGAGACTGCCGATAGCGTCATCTGCTGGTGATTCCGGTCGAATGCCTTGAATACGTCGAGCACATGCTTGACCGACCCGACGAAATCTCGAGGTTCCTTGGGTTCGCTCTTGACTGCCATGGGGTGCTGACTGTGTCGCCGACGTTGGTCGGCATGTTACTTGATCCCTCCCTCTATTCTACAGGCGTTTGCAGCGGGCCCGGAGGAACCAGCGCGGCGCACCGGCTTTCTACCGGCCGACCGGCCATCAGCGCAGCAACAAACGGTTTCGAATGCTCCAGCGATCGGTTTACAGCGCTCGTGTGCGTGGCGTGCGGATAGTATCGCCAGTCCACGGTCACGCCCGCACGGCACATGGCGGAGACAAAGTTGTATTGGCCGGTGGTGCCGGCGGCGCTATCAGCCAAGCCCGTGCCCACGAAGACGGGAACCGGTATCTCTGCCGTGGGGAAACTACCATGAACAGTCTCCATCCGATCGAGCGCCGCGACGCTTTTTTTGTAGATCGAGGCGGCGGTAACACCACCTGCTTTCGCGACGTTAACCATGTCCGACATGCAAGCCGAGAGACCCGAGTGGAGGAGCGGACGGCCGATCTTTGAAACATACTTATCCGGATCGATCGACGGATCGATGGCGCGATCCGTGCCGAGGAAGTGCAACATGGCAAATGCGGCGTCGTAGTAGTCAGGATCGGCATAGAAATCGGTCTGCGGAAGCTGCGGCGCACCTTTGACGTCGGCGACCGCGGCGACGATCCCCGTCGCGACCACCCCGACCAGATTGACGCCGGACGCGTAGCTTCGGGAGAGATAACCCGCGCCGAGCGCCGCACCTGCACCCTGAGATTGTCCAACCGCGACCGCTTGATTCTTCAGGAGCGCAGGCCACGCCCCCAACCCGGCGCGAATACTGTCCAGCACGGCGAGCCCCTCCGGGCGATACAGCAGGTAGGGGTGCGGGCCCGGCGTGCCGAGACCTGGATAGTCGGTGGCGACAACGGCGTAGCCCTGTTCGAGCCAAGCATCCAGATAGGCACTGTCGCTGGTCGAGTGGGGCCGCAGCGACGGCGCGCAAACGTCCGCCACTCCGGTCGTCCCGTGCGCCCAGGCCACGATCGGCCAGCCTCCCGGCGGCGCATTTCCCATGGGGAAGTAGACCGCACCTGAAACAGTGATGGCGTGACCGTCCTTCCAGTCGCTCGAGACATAGAGGATGCGCTCGGCTCGGCCCGCGGCGGGCAGGCTGAACGCGACGGGCAACGGTTCATGGCGCAGCATCGTCCCAGGGGGCGAGGCGAGCAGATCGGACCACGAGTAGAAGCCGGGTGCCCCACCATCGCCGGCCCACGGGTCGGACGGTGGAACGGAGCCGGCCTGCGCGTTGGCCGTGAAGACCAACAACGCGGCTGCACCCCGGCACAAGTCGGCCACATTCAGCATCCGGCTACGCGCGGCCATACTAGAACTTGGCACGTACGGACAGTCCGATCGTGCGTGGCCGGATCCTGATCCCTTGATTGATGAACAGCAGTGCCGGCCGCTGGATGATCGTATCGGCGTCGAGAAGATTTCGCGCAAAGAGCGAGAGATCGTAACGGCCCGTCTGCACTCCGAGGTTCATATTGACCGTCGTATATGCCGGCCGATAGTAATCGGTGTCGGTGATGTCGAAACTACCGTAGCTTGCACCGACGCGATCCACATCGGTATGGAAATAGCCGCCGAGCGCCGGCGTGATCGGGTATCGGTCATCGACATCGACCGTCAGGTTGTACTTTGGAACGTCGAGCAGCCAGTCCCCGTCGCTCGCACCAGTGCCCGCAGCGGCCTTCGTGATCTTGGCGTTATCGATCGACCCCTTGAACCCCAACGAGAGGTCGCGCGTCACCAGCAGCGTAGCCTCGATCTCGCCTCCGTAGCTTCGGGCATCGCCGGCATTGACCGTGGCGGCATAGCCGCACGAGGGGAGGTACAGACTCTGCTGAATATTGCTCCAATTGATGTAGAAGCCGTCCGCATTGACGCTGAGGCGATTCCCGAACGTCCGGAATTTGGCGCCGCCTTCATAGCTCCACAGCGAGTCCGGGCTGTAGCTGTTGGTCGCGTTCGCAATCCCGTAGCCCGACAGCGATATTCCGCAGCTCGACGGCAACGGCGCACCGGCCCCGCCCAGCCGAAACCCTTTGGCAGCGGTGGTATACACGGTGGCGTCCTCGTTGACGTCATAGGACAGCGCGAACTTCGGTGTGAATGGTTGCTCGGTGTCGCCCTTCGAATAGGCGGCCGGGATGCCCAAGGCCAACCAGCCGCCCTCGGTCAGGTCATAGCTCGTATGGGCGTAGGATTTCCGGAACCCGAAAGTCGCTTTCAGCCCGGACAAGGGCTCATAAGACGCTTCGCCAAATATCGCCGTCTCGCGCTGTTTGTCGTCATAGTGAAAGTAGCCGAGTTCGTCGTTCACCAGCGGCGCGCCGAGGACTGCGCTCGGAGTCTGCCCGGGGAAAACGCTCTCCAGCGTTGTCGCCAGCCCCGTCACATATTCATCGTCGAGGGTACGGATGTCCTGGTCGAAGTAGTAGAAACCGATCTGTCCCTCATAGGGCCGGCCGGTCTCGATCATCGATTTTGAGCTAAGCCTCAACTCTTCGGACCATTGCTCCGATGAGACCCGGTTGCTGTAGGGACCCGGCAGCGCCGCGATCGCGTCGAAGGTGGAGCCAAAGCTCGGATCGAGGACGCTGGCGAGGTATCCGCTGTTGTAAGCCTGTCCGTCCTGGATACGGTCGTTGGTGCGGCTGACGTAGCTGGTTACGGAAATCAAATTGGCCTGGTGCAGATCTGCATCGAGCGTGAGGCTGGGGACGAACAGTCGGTCCGTATCAGGCTCGCCGCTCAGCTTTTGCTGTTCGTAGCGCGGCAGCGAAAGATCGAATGCATCGGTGCCGCCGGTCGAGAACTGCTGCCAAAGGAGTGCCGGCTTGATGGTCAGGTCCTGCGTAGGTTTGATGAGCAAGGTTGCACGGGCCGACGTCGTGCGGTCGTCGTTCATTCCCGCGTAGAAGGCGCCCGCCTCGCCGATGCGATTGACATAGCCAGCGTCGTCGCTGCTCTGCACGCCGATCCGCAACGCCATCGTGTCCTCGATGAGAGGAACGTTCACGACGGCCTGGACGAGATGGTCGAGTCCGGCAGCGTTCGTGTCCGCAAGATCGGCGCGAACGCTGCCCTCGAACGTGTTCAGCTTGGGCGCGTTGCTGGTGAATCGGATCGTGCCACCGAGAGAGCTCGCGCCATAGAGAGTTCCCTGGGGACCCCGCAGGACCTCCGCATCTTGCAAGTCGAAGAGTTGCGGCAAGGTCGCGCCGGTGAAGAATAGGTTCGGGATCGTGAGCGAAATATCGTCGAGATAGACGCCGACCGTTGCCGTGCCTTGCGCCGAGCTCACTCCACGCAGCGTCAGCCGGGCGAGGTTCGGTGCCCCTGCATCGCTGACGGATAGACCGGGCACCACACGGGCGAGATCATCGTAGTTCTCGATTTTTTGGCTCTCCAGCGCAGCCCCGCTGATCACGGTGACGCTGAGCGGCACCTCCTTGATGTCTTCAGCCCGCTTTTCCGCGGTGACGACGATCCCTTCGAGTTCATTAGCTTGAGGTGTGAGTGCCGTGGCTTGCGCGCTGTTCGGCGTTCGAAGGCACTGCTCCGGCGCGGAGGAGACACTGCAATCAACGCTGACGGGTGAGTCGCCGTACGCAGCTTCTTGCAGCATGCCCAGCATCAGCAAGGCACGCGCAAACTTTGGTAGATTCATTGCGGTTGGTCCCTTTTATAGTAGATGAAACTAAAAAAACGTCCTCAACCCCCCACTGCTCACCACACTGAATACCTGCGTACCAGGATCCTTAGCTTTTTTATGTCTCGAATCGAATCTGCGTAAACTCTTATCCGTCAGCCGGTACGCTCACGCCACGCGAGCACGGCGCCCTGCCGCCGTCGCGCGTCCACGGCGCGCCAATAGTCTTCCCATCCATCGGCAGGACCAATGCCGTCCATGGTCGACGGGCCTTCGATCTGGGAAGCGGCCACCGCATCGAGTTCCATCGGCACTCTCTCTCCGGCCGCAGCTTGCCGGAAGGCCGTGAGCAGCATTTGCCGAAAGGCGACGATGGCCTTATCCGTCAGACCCAGATGCTCACGTGTACGGTCTTGAATTTCGCCCTGGGATTCGACAGCCCACTGGTCATGCACGTTGATATCCTCGCCCATCCCGGTATACGTGCGCCGCTCCTGCTCCTCGAGGTCGAAGCCGTAATCGTTGAAACGCCCCAAGCGCGGCTTGTAGTCTGGCAGCGTGTACAGGCGCAGCCGCTGCTCGCGCATGGTGTGTTTGTCTACGACGTCGGTAAAACTGGTGAAGATCGCAAACCAATAACAGCTCACATCGTCCACGGGCACGTGCCATTGCGTGATGCTCATGGTTTCCGACAGGGGGATCACGAACGCCTGCGGGAACAGCAGATTGGTGACGCGCACGTGCATCTTGCCGTTGCCGATATCGCGCAACGCCGTGATCCGTAGTCCGATGTCGATGGGCTCGACTTCGATGCGGGGCTGCGGGTAGAGCCTCAAGACCTTGGTCATCGGCATGTCGCTGTCGGCGGAGGTCGCGCGAAACTGTCTGCCGTAGGAATCCTCTGCGTCGTCATCGAAGAATCGATGCAGAAAACTCGCGTGCGCCGGGTCGACTCCCACTTCGACGGCCTGCAGCCAGTTGCATTGCAAGTGCCCCTTGAAGGCAAACACATGGCTGTCGGGCGCAATGAAGCAATCGAGTGCAGGTAGAGCCGGTGGTTCGCCGTCTCCCAGAAAGCCGAAGACGATTCCGCCGCGCTCCTGAACCGGATACGATTTCTGACGCACCCGGCTGCAGATTCGACTCTCGGGCGGCTCGCCCGGCGTGTCGAGGCAGCGACCGTCGGCGCCGAACAGCCATCCATGGAACAAGCACCGCACCCCGCCGTCCTCGAGGCGCCCGAACGCGAGGTCCGCGCCGCGATGGGGACAGTTCCGATCGAGAAGACCCAGCCGACCGTCGGTGCCGCGGAAGACGATGAGATCCACACCGAATATGCGCGCGGCCTTGAGAGGTCGCGGACCAACCAGTTCCTCGATCAACACGATGGGCTGCCAATACTTGGACAGCAGCCCGCGCGCCGGTGAGCCAGCCCCCATGCGCGTCAGCGCCTCGTTCTGCGCACGCGTCATCAAGCGTGTTCACCTACCGAACGAACACTGTATATTGCGAACATCTCGCGATTGAATCATAGATTCTTGGCGAAGGCACGAATTTTTTTCTTAACTTCCATTTTTTTTCTAAACGGAAATAATCTGATGCCGAGGCTCAAACCATTAGCCGCCGCCAAACGTGCCGCCAACCCTCTGGGACGTGACTTTTCGGAGTCGCTCTCCCGAGGCCTGGAAATACTCAGGACCTTCGGTTCAAACGCGCCTGCGCTGACGCTCAGCGACGTTGCGCGGCGAGTCGATCTGCCGAGGGCCACCGCCCGCCGCTCCCTCCTGACCCTCACCCAGCTGGGATACATTCAGGAGCAAGGGCGCCTTTTCAGCCCAACGCCCCGGATTCTCGAACTTGCCTCGGCGTATCTGTCGGCCAGTCCCGCAACGGCGATTTTTCAGCCCTGCTGCGAGCGTCTCGCGAAGGAATGCGGTGATACATTTTCGGTGGCGGCATTGGACGGCGAGTACGCGGTAATGATCGCCTATGCCACGCCTCGCCGGATGTACATGGAAGCGCCCGGCGTCGGCTTGCGACTGCCGGCATTCTGCAGCGCCGTCGGGCGGGTGTTGCTGGCCGGTCTATCGAAGACGGAGCGCGAGACATTTCTCAAACGGCTTCGTCCCAAGGCGATCACCGCACGCACCGTCACCAACAAGGCGACATTGCGCTCGATCCTCGAGAAGGTGGCGACCGACGGCTATGGCATGGCGGAGGAGGAAGCCGAACTCGGATTCCAATCGCTGGCGGTACCGGTTCGGCGCGGCGGCGGAGCCGTCGCCTACGCACTGAACACGGGAATGCGGGTCGAGGGAGGCTCTCTCTCGTCGCTGCAGCAAAAATATCTGCCGCGGTTATGTGCGGAGGCAGAGCGCTTGAGCGCCCAATTGATCTGACACGATTATCAAAATATATCCATGTATTCTCTCGTTTCCCAGTCCGTCACACAGGTTTCATAGCGGCGCACTTCGGCACGCTTTACCCTCAGGTAATAGTCTATGAAGTCGTCACCGAACGCTTCGCGCAACAGGCTGCCGCCATCCAGCGTCTGCAGCGCGGCGCCGAGGCTGCCGGGCAACAGTGTGGCAGCGGCCTCATAAGGCTCATCCACCGGCAGCGGCGGGTCTACCGCTCTGTCGATGCCTTGAAGTCCCGTGGCCAGCTGCGAAGCCAGGTAGAGATACGGATTCGCGGCCGGCTCACCGATGCGGTTTTCGATCCGGGTTGCGGCGGGATTCGCGCCAGCACCGATCACGCGCAACATGGCACCCCGATTGTCGCTGCCCCACGCGATTCGATCCGGCGCGAGCGAATGGGCACGGAAGCGCTTGTACCCGTTCACGGTCGGCGTCGTGAAAGCGACCGCCTCCGCCGCGCCCGCCATCAATCCCGCCAGGTAGTGGCGGCCGAGCGGCGACAACAGCTCAGCCGGCTGGTCGGGAACGAAAAGATTGCGGCCCTGCAAATCCACGAGCGACTGATGCAAATGCCATCCGCTCGCCGCTGCATTCGCAAAGGCGGGCCGGCACATGAACGTCGCGTGAAATCCGTGGCGCCGACAGATTTGTTTGACCGCGCTACGAAACAGAACCATGTCGTCCGCCGATTTCATACCGCGTGCCGGCCGGAATACGAACTCGACCTGACTCGGTCCGAACTCGATCTCGATGGAATGCAGGTCCATGCCGAGTGCAAGCAAGTGCTGTCTCAAAATCTCGGTGATCGGCTCGATTCGATCGAGACGTATCTCGGTCAAATGATTGTAGCCTTGGTGGGTCAGCTCGACGTCCGGCGGCGTGCCCGGTTGGCCGCCGTCCTCGAGCCCAAGTCGCGCGTCCACCAATCGTAGGATATGAAACTCGACCTCGAGTCCCGTCACGAACTCGCGCCCCGCGGTGTCGAGCGCCGCGAGCGCGCGTCGCAACAGGTGACGCGGTGCGAACTCGACGGGGGAACCATCGGGATAGTAGAGATCGCACAGCACCCACCCCGTAGAGCTCAACCACGGCAAGACCCGAAACGTGGTCGGATCTGGCACCATGATGACATCGCGCGCGCCCTGCAGTCGCGTCGCCCCGATGCCTGCACCTGCCGCGAATACCGGCACTACCGTGCGATGCGAGGAATCTTTGAACAAGAGGCTGGAGGTGATCGCGCACCCGTCCGCGAACGCCCCGGGTAGCGCTGCGGTCAGGAGCGCTTTGCCGCGCAAGATGCCATGGAGATCGGGAAACGAAAATCGCACGACTCGTGTGTCATCGGCCTCGATACGTCGCAGCACATCCTCCGCCGACCGACGCTGCAGTTCCGTCCAAAGACCATGGTGTTCTATGAAAGCCATGTCCGATCCTTGGTTCCGGCTGAGCGCAAGTCAATAAAATAACTTCTATACATAAAAAATATTTTCCTGAGGCGTCCGGCGCGGGGCGCTTGGGTCAAGGCGGTTCTCCGAATCTCGTTGCGCGCGCCCGGAACCCGCTGGCGAGGCAACTCCGCCCGTATCAAGCGACACCAGCCGCGGCCAGACGCCGCCAATCGGCAACCGCGATCGGCTCGCCATCGATATGGCCCGCGCTCACCACGGAACCGAAGCGCAGATCACCGTCCGTACAGGGGGTCAAACGATGGCCACGGGCGCGCAACCGGTCGACGGCGGCATGGCTCTGCTCGATGAGCAGCACACCATTTTCGCTGCGCCAGCGCGGACGGGCGATCGCTTGCGCTAGGTCGAGGTCGTCGAGATGCAAACCCATCAGAACTTGTAGCAGCGTTTGAACCTGGCCGTCGGCCCCAGGCGTTGCCAGCGCCAGGGTGCCCTGCGGCGTCTGTAGCAGGACCGGCGCCAACGTGTGAACCGGGCGCTTGCCGGAGGCAGCGGAGTTGGCTCCCGCGGTAAATCCGCCCGCACGATTGTTCAACGTTATGCCCAGCTCGGGCACGAACACGCAGGAGCCAAAGTCGTCGAAGACGCTCACCAACGATGAGACCACCATGCCTTGCGCATCCGCGCAGGCCACTCCGGCGGTATGCAAATACGCACGGGGACCGCCTCGGTTCGACGCGCGCTCGAGATCGATCGGCAGCGCATGCTCGAGCAACGAAGGCCCTTCTGCCACTCGGTCACGGAACGCGAAAGCGGCGTTGGTCAGTTCGATCGCGGCATGATCGGTGACCGACTCATCCAGCGCGCCGAGCCGTGACAGCGCTTGCACCGACATATTGAGCAGGATTCCCTGCGTCATGGGCGGTTGCGTCGACACCGTGAGTTCGTCCCAGCACGTCGCAATGGGCGTGGCCATTACGGTCTCGTGTGCGGCCAGATCGTTCTCGTCGAGCGCGCCACCCAGGACGCCGATCGCGTGGGCGATTCGTCGGGCTGCGGCGCCCTCATAAAAAGCTGCGCGACCCGCCGAGCCCACGCATTCGAGTAGCGCACCGAGTTCCGGTTGGCGCAGCCGATCACCGGCACGTGCGCCCAACAACCCCCAGCCGCCGGCGCCGCCCTGAAGCAGTCGCTCACGATGTTTGGCAACGGTGACCGATAGCGACGCCGAGATTCGGATGCCCGACCGCGCGAGCCGCATTGCCGGCTCGAGCACCTGCGCCAACGGCACGAGGCCATGCAATCGTGACATGCAGCACCAGCCGTCCACGATTCCCGGCACCGTGATGCTGTCGGGCCCATCGTCCGAAACGCGTGAGAGGCGCATGGGTGCCGCCCCCGTACCATTGACGGCTTGCGCTGCCGCGCCAGGTGTCTGCACCAGCGCCAGCATGTCGCCCCCGAGACCACAGGCATCGGGCATGAGCACGCACAACACGGCTTGAGCGGCAATCGCCGCATCCGCGGCCGAACCGCCACGGGCCAGCATCTCCTGCCCCGCGGACACCGCCAACGGATGCGCCGCCGACACCGCACCCACCTGGCCACGCAGGACGGGGCGTACCGCCGATGAGAACGCTTCACCGATCAGAGGCATGCGCACTCACACCGCCGTATATCCGCCGTCGATGACGATGGACGTGCCGGCGATGTAGCGGCCTGCCGGCGATGCGAGAAACAAGACCATGGACGAGACTTCCTCGGGGTTGCCCTGGCGACGCAGGGGAATTTGGTCCTCGATCAGACGGCGCCGCTCTACGGGATCCGCTTGGAAGGACCAGAAAGGATCGTTGAAAGGAGTGTCTATCCAGCCGGGCATGAGCGTATTGATGCGAATGCCGAGCGGCCCCAATTCCGCCGTCAAACTACGGCACAGCGCAGGCAGCCCCGCCTTGGTCGCTTGATAGGCGGACATGCCCGCATGGCCGCGCAGTGCGCCCGTCGAGGAAATGAAGGTGATGCTGGCATTGTCCGATTTCGCCAGCGCCGGGGCCGCCGCCTGCGCGAAAAAAAACGGCATGCGCAGATTGAGCGCCACGGTTCGGTCCCACATGTCGAAGGTCCACTCGCCCAGCGATGCGGACAGCATGAGCGCCGCCGTGACCAACACGGTATCGAGCGATCCAAAGGTCTCGACCGCCTCGCTCACGATCTCGCGGGGAGCGTCGGGCGCGGCCAGGTCTCGCTGCAGGAAGCGAATCGCACCCGACGCTTGCTCGGCGGCGAGATCCGCCGCCTCTGGACGATGATCCACGAGCAGCACGTTGTCGCCGCGTGCGCGAAAGCCGCGTACCGACGCCCGTCCGATGCCCGTCGCCCCGCCTGCCACGATCACGTTTGCCATGGAGTTGCCTCGTTCAAATCGTCTTTCGCGTGAATCGGATCGGTAAACTGCTCAAGCCCCTCAGGCCGGGTTGCAACCGAAGCACGGCCGGTCCGACGAGTTCGATATCCTGCACCTTGCGCGCGAGCGCGGCAAAGAAGACTTCGCCTTCGAGCCGCGCCATCATCTGCGCGACACAACTGTGAACTCCCGCGCCATAGCCAATCTGGCTCGCGGTCACGCGCCGTTGGATGTCGAAGCGGTCCGGCTGCGGCCATTTCGCGGGATCGCGACCTGCGGCGCCGATGAGCACCAAGACCTTTTGATGCTTTTTAAGCTGCACTCCTTGGAAGTCGACATCCTCGAGCGTGGTGCGGAACAGCGACTGGCTCGACGAGTCGAAGCGTGTCGCCTCCTCGAAAGCCCGGCGCGCCATCCCGGGGTTATCGCGCAACACAGCCCACTGCTCGGGATGCTCCGCCAGACAGCGCAGACAGAGGCCGATCGAATCGATGGTCGTATCGACACCGGCCGACAGCAACGAGCGCACCAACAACGTGGCCTCCCCTTCCTCGATGTCGCCTGCATCGGCATGCGCATAAATCGCGGCGCCGATACCATCGGCGGACAGCGCCTGGCGCTGGCAGCGCTCCATGATCCACGCGGAGACGGCATCCGCTTGCTTCATGAGGTCCTGGTACCAGGGGGTGACCGGGCCAAATCCGCCGAACACCATCGCCCCATAGGCGAGCATGGGGGAGCGATCTTCGCGCCTCATCCCCACCGCGTCAGGAAATACCGTCAACGGAAAGCGCTGCACCAGATCGGGTATCGCATCGAGCGCTCCTCGCTCGATGGCTTCATCGATGAGCGCGTCGGCCTGCGCCTCGAACGTCACGCGCACTTGCTGCAAGCGGTGAGCGGAGAGAGCCTGCATCAGCACCCGCCGGGTGCGCTGATGCTCGGGCGGATCGACCTCCAGAATCAAGCTCGGGCGGCGCCAGGGCTTTTCGAGGAAATAATTGGCAAGACCGCCGCCCCCCGCATTGCTGAAACGCCTCCAGTCGTCGAGCACGGCCCGCACCGCTTGGTAACGGGACACTGCCCAGATCGAGTACTTGTTGAGCCATACGATGGGCGCCGCAGCCTCGCGCAGGCGAGTATAGGGCTCGAAGGGGTCCGCACGGAATTCCGGCGAGAAGGGATCCAGGTCGGAGTTTACGGGTGCGGCGGCGCTGTGCATGGCGGTGTTCAAGCTCCGGTGGCGCGGCCGGACGCCGCCCGCGATGCCCGGAGACTCCGGGTTGCGGCCGTATCCACCCGAACGTCGCCATCGAGAACCACGCCGTAGGCGCTGCGAGCGCCCGCGGGAGACACCTTGCCATCCAGGACATCGGTGCGCACGCTCTCCGGTTCTCGCTCCAGCGGATCGCCGAAGCCTCCGCCTCCCGCCATCACATGGCGATAGACCTCGCCACGGCTCAAGGTGATGGGCACCATGGGCATGGGCGGCAGCTTCCGCTCACTTGTCGCCGACCGGATGACATTGAGGGCCAGCGCGCCTGCGGCGCCACCGAACAAGCCGTGAGGCGCATGCACGGCCTTGTCCGAACGCACGCCGAAATACACCTCATCCGTCAGCATGCGGTACTCGCGCACCACGCCAAGACCGCCGCGATACTTGCCCGCACCGCCGGTGTCGGCTGCGTATCCGTACTGCTCGATTCGAATAGGATAATCGCACTCGATCATTTCCACCGGCACATTGGCTTGATTGGATGCCATATGAGGCACACCTTCCTGACCATCATGGCGCGAGGTGGCACCCCAGGTTCCCATGATGCATTCGGAGAACACGAAGCGTTTTCCCTCGTGCCAACCGCTGAAACTCGGCAGTGTCGAGCCGCCGGCCCCATCGGCGGCAATCGCATCCGGCAGCGCTTGCGCCAGCGCGCCGAAAACGCAGTCGACGATTCGATAACCCGTGATGCCACGGGCCCCGCACGGCGCTGGATACCGGGCGTTGAGCACCGACCCTTCCGGTGCCACCACGTGAATGGGACGCGTGTAACCATGGCAGTTCGGGACATCCAGCGGCATGACGCATCGCAGGGCCGCGTAGACATTGGACTTGCAGAAGGAGATCGGGGCGTTGATTCCGCCTTTGACCTGGGGCGAAGTACCGGTCCAATCCGCGGTGAGTTCGTCTCCCTTTACGATCAATTGCACCTCGAACCGTATCGGTTGCGGGTTCTCGCCCAAGCCGTCGATGTGATCCGAAAATCGGTAAGTGCCATCCGGAATCTTCGCGATCGCCGCGCGTGCCAGCCGCTCCGAGTAATCTTGCAGGGCATCGCCGTACATCATCACGGTGTCGGCGCCGTAGCGCGCGAACAGCTCCAGCATTTCGCGCTCGCCCACCAGGCAGGCCGCCATCTGCGCATGCAGGTCGCCCAAGACCTGATCGGGCACGCGGACGTTGGCGGCAATGATGTCGAGCACGATGGCGTTCAGGACACCGCCCTCCGCCAGTTTGACGAACGGCAGGCGCAGGCCCTCCTGATGGATCTCGACCGCCCCCAACGAATTGCTGCCGGGCACCAGGCCGCCGACGTCGACGTGATGAGCAATGGTCGCGGCCCAAGCACACAGACGCATCCCCTCGAACACGGGCCGCACGACATAGATGTCCGGCAAATGTTGACCGCTCGCCAGATAGGGATCGTTGGCGATGAAGACGTCGCCCGTCGCGATGCGTCCCTCGTATTGGCGGATGAGATGGCGCATCGCGTCGACAAAGCTGCCGAGATGCATCGGCGTGGTCAGTCCTTGCGCCAGGTTCTGCCCGGACGCGTCGCAGATCGCCGTGGAGAAGTCCATGGCATCACGAACGATCGGCGAGTGCGCGGTGCGCATCAGGATCAAGGCCATTTGGTCGGCGCTGGATTCGAATGCGTTGCGAAACACCTCGAGCGATATCGGATCGATGTTGAGCGTCATGTCAATGCGCTCCGCTCAATGCCACGATGATGTTGCCGAATGCGTCGCGCCCTGCGGTTGCGTGAGGAGGAACCACCGTGGTCCCCTCATATTCCTCGATGATGAGCGGCCCACGTCGTGGCACCGCATCGAGCGCCTCACGGCCGATGACGGGTGTATCGAGCAGCCCAAGCGGCGCACCGAAGTACACCGCCCGAGTCGATTCAAGGGGCGTAGGGCGCTGCGCGAGCCGCATCCGCATTCCCAGGGGAGTCCCGGACGGCTGCACCGCGGCGAATACGCGCACGGCCACGAATTCCAGGCGGTGGCCCGCGAGTTCATGCCCGTAGGTGCGTCGGTACTCGCACTCGAAGGCCGTGCGCAGACCCTGGACCGGGTCGGCGGCGTCCGCATCCCGTTGCGGCAGTTCGATCGCCAACTCGAAGCCCTGCCCGGCATAGCGCAGGGCAGCGCGCCAGCGCACCACCGGCGCCTCCGAGTCACCCAAATCTGCGCGAGCCTGGCGCTCGAGCACGGCGCATTGCGCGCGCGCGTCGGCCAGGTTTACCGCGTCCAACGGACGCAAGAACGCCGCGGATCGCAGCGCCTCCCGGTCCGCGCACAACAATCCAACGGCGCTGAACACGCCCGCCGCCGGCGGCACCAGCACCTGTCGGATCTGAAGATCGTCGGCGAGGCTCGCGGCGTGGATACCCCCGTTGCCGCCAAAAGCAAACAAGCTGAAGCCGCGCGGATCGCGGCCCCGATAAGTGGATACCGCTTTGACCGCCCGCGTCATGGCCGCATTGGCGAGGCGATGGATTCCGTAGGCGGTTTCCATCAATCCCAGTCC
This sequence comes from Gammaproteobacteria bacterium, assembly GCA_003134045.1. Taxonomy (GTDB): domain Bacteria; phylum Pseudomonadota; class Gammaproteobacteria; order Steroidobacterales; family Steroidobacteraceae; genus Bog-1198. The sequence goes on along the minus strand of PLAH01000197.1, from coordinate 34,955 downwards.
CAGCTGTCCGGCAATGACCTGTACCGAGGCGCGGGCCAGAGCGACGTCGATCGGGACGGTTCCGCCCGCAAGTCCCTGCGGATTCAGATAGCCCAGCACCACATTCGCGTCGGTCACGGTCGCCTCGGTTCCGCCCCTGCCATAGCACGCCGGTCCCGGCACCGCACCCGCGCTATCCGGACCCACCTTGAGCGCGTTGCCGGCATCAATGCGCACGATGCTGCCCCCTCCCGCGCCGACTTCGGAGACGTCGACGACCGGTAACTTGATCGCGTAGCCACCGCCCTTCGCCAAGCCCCCGCTCATCGAAATGCCGCCGCCCACTTCATATTCGTCCGTCGAGGCAATCTCACCTCGATCGATGAGGGATGCCTTGGCGGTCGTGCCTCCCATGTCGAACGTGATGATGCTGTCATGGCCCGCGCGTGCGCCCAGCCGCGCCGCCCCGATGACGCCGGCCGCAGGTCCACTCTCCACCACGATGGCCGGCCTCTCGATAACCTGCCGAACATCGATGGTTCCACCGCTCGATTGCATCATGACCAGCCGCGCACCGATGCCGTCGGCGGCAAGCCGCCGCTGCAGGGACTTCAGGTAGCGCGTCACCACCGGGCCCACATAGGCGTTCACGACCGTGGTGCTGGTGCGCTCGTATTCGCGGATCTCGGGCAATACTTCACTCGACACCGTGACGAAGCAATCCGGCAGCGCCGCCTTCAGGATTGTCGCGATCCGTTGTTCGTGCGCAGGATTGACGTAGGAATGTAATAGTGAGACGGCCACCGATTCGACGCGCGCCTGTGCCAGGATGATCGCAAGTGCGTGAACTCGAGCCTCATCCAAGGGACGTACGACGTCGCCCTTTGCGTCGAGCCGCTCCGTGACCTCGTAGCGATGCCGGCGCGGCACGAGCGGGGCTGGCTTTTCATAAAGCGGCTCGTAAAGTCGCGGGACGCGGATACGCCGCAATTCGAGCACGTCGCGAAATCCCGCCGTGGTCACGAGCGCGGTACGCGCCCCCTTGCCCTCCAGGATGGTGTTCGTGGCAACTGTCGAGGCATGACTTACTTCCGCGTAATCGCCCGGATCCACCCCGAGATCGCGGGTTAGCGCCTGGATGCCCTCGAGCACGGCTAGCGCATAATCGGCGGGCGTCGATGGAACCTTGCACGTGCACAACTCTCCATCGGCGGAGAGGCAGGCGATATCGGTGAAGGTGCCCCCGACATCGGCAGCTACGCGCAAGGTGGCCGCCATCAATCGCACCGATACTTGGCCAAGCGAGATTCGTCGACCTCGATGCCGAGGCCCGGGCCATCGAGCGGTAGAATGGCGCCGTCTTTGACTTCGAATGCCTTGCTGATGACATCGTCCTCGTAGTAGCGGCCGGCCGCGAGGTAGGGATGCGCCCCGCTGGGCGCACTGATGGGAATGACGGACGCGAGCGAGACCGACGGATGCGCCAAAACGAAATGAGTATTCGCAGCGTTGCCGATCGCGGACTCGATCGAGCCGTTGATATCGCAAGGGATGCGCTGCGCCTCGGCCACGGCGGCGACCGCCCGCGCACCGACGAAACCACCGGCCTTTGCCAGATAGATCGAGATGCAATCAGCGGCACGGCGTTGCACGACCTCCAATGCGTCGGCCAGATCCCAACACGATTCGTCCGCAATGATGGGAACCCTGGCGTGCGCCGTCACCTCGGCGAGATAGCTGAGGCCAGTGGTAGGCTGCTCGACCATGTCGACGCCCGCGTCCACCAACCGATCCACCACGATCCTTGCTCGCTTTGGATGGCCATATCCCTGGTTGGCATCGAGGCGCAGTGTGACACCCGGACCCACTTCGCGCCGCAACGTGCGCACCAGCCGAATGTCGCGCTCCGAATCGACGCCGCCTTTGATCTGCAGGGCACGCACGCCATCGCTCACGGCGGTCAAGCCTTCCTCAGCGGCGTCCTTCTCGTTCATGAGACCGATCATGTGCGCCACCGGAACTGTCTCTCGAACCTTGCCTCCCAGCAATCGATAAATGGGCTGTCCTACGCTTTTGCCCCAAAGGTCATGCAACGCAATATCGATGGCGCATTTCGCATAGGGGTTGCCGACGACCAGACCATCCATGCGCTGCCGTGCCGACGTCACGGCCGTGGGATCGGTCCCGAGCAGCGCCGGCGCGAATATGTCGTTGATCATGCTGATAACCGTGGCTGCCGTCTCGCCGGAGCGCCGCCCGAAGTCACCACCCCAGTCGGGCAATGGGGTCGACTCCCCGTAGCCGGTGATGCCCTCATCGGTCCGAATGCGGACTAGAACGAAATGACCTAATTCGCCGTTCAATCCGGCCCATTTGAAGTCGCGGCGATTTGGCAGACGAAAGGCGGACGCCTCGATCAATTGAATTTTCATCTAAACCTGCGGCGATGGAGTGTGAGCGGCATGCTAACGGCAACCACCCAGTTTTCCAAGATTTTTTTTCTTATAAGAAAATTAAGGCCCGCAACGTTTATCTCTTCGCCGCGTCGACTGGCCGAACGGACGAATTCATCATATGGGAGATGTCTTCCGGGATGCCTGGATCGTGCGACACCGAGAGCACGTGGGCATTCTCCTTGCTCACGGAGATGTAGACATGACGCATGCTGCTGTCGAAATAGGCGCTCTCACCGGCATCGAGCCGGAAGGCGGCGTAATGCTCAGTGTGCACTTCGATGGCACCACTCACCACATAGACGAATTCTTCGCCCCGATGTTGGCTCCAGTGGTCGAACTCCTCGACCGACCGAGCACGCACCAAAATCTCCAGCGGAACCATGGCCTTACGGGACAGTTCCGAGGAGTGCGCGCGGTAGTCGTATTGGCCGCTCGCGAAATGATCGCCGTCATCGCGACGCGTCACCGTTTTGCGGCCGGACACCACGCTTTTGGCTCCCGGCCGTACGAAGTCCTCGATGGAGACACCTAGCCCATCGCAAATTCGCTTCATGATGTCGAAGGAAGGTGAAATCTGGCTGTTTTCGATTTTCGATAGATTAGAAATTGATACACCGGTCGATTTGCTGACCTGGGCGAGGGTCTGCTCGAGTCCACGTCGGATCTCTTTGAGCCGCGCGCCGATCTGATTCGCCTCCGTGATCTCCACATCCCGTGCCATACCGCTCCCCCTCGCCGTTGATGGGTTTTTCACATCAGAAATATGCGTTAGTTTGCCGGAAAACAATCTAAATTTCGCCCCCTTGCCGGACGGAAACTGCTCCTTTAGGGCGCTGAAGGGAGAAATCGAGAATAAGACGCGCGATCTGCTATGAGTGTGCCGGGATAAATGCGCGACGTCATGGCTGACATCGCATCGATGGTGGCTGTCTGATCTTCGCCTGAAAGCAAAGGTTGATCGCCGGCTTTCGTTTCAGGACCGAATACGGATCACTAATGCGGCTTCGATGCCTGTGCCCGGCCGATGTGCGATTGCTTTGGGTCACGCCGAAAGGGGTCACTTGATAGATGTTTCGTTGACGCCAAGCGCAGCAGTGATGAAGGCTCAACCTCGGTCGTGACGAGAATGAGCTTTGAAAAATCCTTTGACGGCGGATCAAGGGGTGCCATTCGCGCGTATACCCGCGCGACGAGCGCGCGATGAGGAGCCGCATGGGATAGCGGGGGTCGTTATCCCCCGCCCTGAGCTCCCGCCGCCCAGCTCTCCGCGGCGCGCAGCACCTCGTCTCGACGCCCAGCGCGTAGCGCGTCGGTTGGGGTGACGCCCCCAAGCACCGGGGCGACTTGCGTAAGGAACCGATACCGAGACCAGTTGCCCTCCGCGCCAAGTAAGCGCAGCACTTGCTCGAAGGTGGCGCGCGCGTCGGCGTCCTGCACCAGATCCCCCTGCCACGCCGGATATCGAAACCCGCGCTTGGTGCCGAAATCGAGCGCCAGTAGTTTGCGCTCGGTCCGCCGTTTATCGACCGTGGCACGAGTCAGCCCGAGTCTTTCGGCCAATTGCGCGCCGGTTAACATGTCCGCTCGTTTCAGCAAATCCATTTTGGCAACCGCCGCGCGTGCTTGGGCTCGGTTGAGCGCCTGCTGATTTTCGGCCGGAATTGCTCCACCCTCCGTCGATCGATATTGGGTGTGAGCGAAGGTCTCACGCAGCGCCTGTTCGAGACTGTGCCTGGCGTCCAGTTGCTTGAGCACACGGGGTACTTCGGTATCGTCGATGCAATCAACGTGCTCGGTTACGACGCTGACGATCTTGGACAGAATTTGGTTCCGAAGATTCGCAACCCTCGACTTGCGCGCGGCGCGGCCCTTGAACAAGGCGTCGCTCTTACGTGCTTTGCTCAGCTGTACCGGCTTGCGTGCCGTGCTGCTCATGGCACGGCGTGGGGCTTGGCTCGAAGAGTGCAAAAAAGTCTTGGTAGACATGAAAAGCTCGTACGTTGCGGGAGAGCCCTTTCTTAATTATTGTCCATGTCGTCCATGTCGTCAATCTCGTAAGCGACATCCTCGCATCAGTTGACGCTGGTTTTGAAGGTACGCCCCTAATTGCTTTCCCATGGTGACAAAAAGTATTATAAAATCAACAGGATAACGCTTGCAAAAAAATGAAGTTCACTGGTGGGACGGTATGTAAATTTGTCCCGTTTATCGATCCTCCATTTCTAATCGAGCGCGTTTCCATCGCCCATGAGTGATTCCGAGGAGACTCCCAACAGCGCCGGTTGCCCGATCTCATTGGCCATTTCGCGTACCGCGTGCCCCACCCGCCGCAGCTTCGTTCTGGCACGCGAACGCACCGTGTTTCGTATTGGCATACCAACGCTGTCCCTTGTAGTGCCAAATCATCGTCGGTAGGTTAAGCCAGACTACGGTATCTTTCGGACAATGCATTTGAGCTTGGTGCTCTACCGCAAACGTCCCGAGCCCAAATGCGATCGACGGCAGCGTCACCGACAACGCCAGCACGAGACCGATGATCGAGCGACTCATTCCGCGGCTAAACATTGTAAGCTATTCCTCCCTGTCCCGATCGAACGGCACCCTAGTTCCCATTGTCGCTACGTGATTGAAGTACCGCAGTCTGGTCCAGGCCTTTATACCAATCCCGCTCTTTGCGACGGCGATATCTCCTCACCCGAACTGCGCGCTCGAACGAAGTCCTTGAATTTTGCGGTGAACCTCACACACCACTAGACGCCACGGCTAATCGTGAACTGTAAGCTGCCCTTCGTGAGCGCATGATGGTTCACCAAATGAGCTTTTCGCCATTCCTCGAACGCAGCGAGCTGTAAATTTGGCGGCTGTACCCAAGTGGTTTGACGGAGGAACGTCCAGACGTACTCGGGCATATAGGCGCTTACGTCCACCCGACTGAGCTCATCGAAGTACGGCACATCCATTGATGGATCTTTTGCAAGCATCTCGCGGTAGATTTTCACGGCATCGGTTCGAGCGCTCAGCTCTTCGGTAAATGTCGGAATAATCGGGCCCGGCTTCTGTTCGTATAGACTATGGTGTTCATCGACGAAGTGAGCCCGCGCTAGAATGTAGCCGAGCCACGCGGCATTCTCACCCTTTGAGCCGTCCGGTTGAAAGGCAACCGCGACATCCAAGGGACTGGTGGTCGCTGCGCAAACGAAGCCAACGGACAAGGTCAGCGCAAAGCACATTAATATCGAGCGGACCGTTCCGCCGAAGTAGGATGAATGCATATCGACTCTCCCACGGGCTCCGCCTAGAGCGTCCGTCAAATAACCAGTGTCAAGCTGCCTTCTCGGTCTCGGCTCTCACATAGCGTGACAAATGGAATGATGTCAGCGCCACGTCCGCCGGTGCCATGCAGGTCGGCTCCTGTTCGATGAACCCCGGCAACATCTTAGGCTCCAGGACCCACACGGGGCCGCGGCGGAACCCTGCTCGATGAACCACCCCGGGAACACGACGACACCGCGTACCCAACTCGGCTCAGTGCGTCGATTTAGGCAGGCTCCGATATCCAGCTCGCGGGGTCGAAGCGATCTAATTTTTCAGCTCCTGGCGCAGCAGGCGTAGCCTTCAACGCACCACTCGGGAATCTGCGCCGGCCGAGTGCGCACAGTTCCAGCGACGAATACGACAGCTCTGGTAGATGATTCAGATGATCGGCAACGTCGGTTGGCAAGACGCGCAATAAGCGTTTGCGACGCCGGACTCCCTTCCCAAATCCTGCCCATCTTGCACTTACGCCGCACTTACGGTAAATCTTGCGCCAAGTCCGAAAGCGCAAGTCATTGATTTATTGGTGCCGCAAAGAGGATTCGAGGTTGCGCGACAACCAGTTGATCGGGAGGGCAATTCTCCGATTCGGAAAATTCGCTACCCCCAAAAGCACCCCGCCATCTCGCCAGCTCTACGGAAACCCCTATTTTTTGCGGCATTTCCCGCTCCGGCGATCACTTTTCTTTCGGTAATTCCAAGGTTTCATTGAAAAGTTGCGCAACTTTTCTGCAGGCGACGTTGCGGCGCCGACTGCTTGCGTAGTCCAGCGTAGTTGAGCGGGCTCAGGCGTAGGACGTGTAAAGCCGCCTTGACACCTGTTTGCATCGTGCGAACAAGAGGATTATTTATTCAGACGCCACTCAACACTGCGAGGCGTCTATGTCCCTCTCCGAACGACCCCTGCCCTACCTGCGGTTCGACATCGTCGAGGCCGCGCGCATGCTGCGCATGAGCCGAGCCACCTTATACCAACGCATCCGCGCCGGCCACCTGGCCGTCCAGAAGGACGGCCGGCGCACGTACATCACCGTCGCCGAATTGCAGCGCTACGTCGGGTCGGGAAATGCCCCGACGATGTGACGACGTCTACCACTGGATGAGGACGGTGATGAGCCGCTACGGGCCGGCGCCGACCACCCGGCTCGTGCTCTATGCGCATTCGCTGTTCATGGACCGTGACGGTACACATTGCTGGGTCGGCGTGCGGCGCCTGGCGAAGGACACCGGCCTGGACAAGAGCACGGTGGCGGAACACCGGGCTGCCGCCATCGCCGCCGGCTGGCTGATCGGCTGCAAGCGACCCCGCGGCGGCCCCAGCACGGACCTGCAGGCAGCACTGCCGGACGAAGTCCCGCTGGAATCCCCGACCCTGTCCGGCGCCGCCGGACAGCCACCGGACGATCGCCCGCCGCTGTCCGGTTCGAGCCCTCGCCCTGTCCGGGTTAGCCGGACAGGCCCTTGGGAGGAAGGCGGGATCGACGGGCAAATCCACAGATAGGGATCTCCGACAGTGGCTGGAGCGAGACCCGCGGGTCGCCGACTACAGCCGCGATCTGGAGGCCCTCGTCCGAATGGCGCCCGAGGGACTGCGATTTCGCGGGTATGAGGAAGCTATTCGGTTATTCGTCGAGCGTCCGAGATAGCGTGCCCCCTGCAGGCGCCGACAATCAACCGGTTTCAACCAGCCAGTGGCTCCTAACGGCCTTCCTCAGATGGTCAAGCAAAACCTTCCGCCGTCGGTACATAGCCCGCTTTCGCGAGGGGACATCCGAAATATCACGGTCCATCGTAGTCGTCGGTATGGCCCAGAGATCATCGGGCGTAGCCACCGCGCCAAGGTCTTGAAAGAATTCGTCGTAAGAGAATCGGACACCAGCCCGTCCTCGGCCGCCTGACCGAACCTTGAGCTGAAGTCGGGAGGGGATGCCGCGAATTGTCTTAGCATTCCACGCCGCGGCCAATGTACGAATCACGTCGACCAGCAGAAAATGCGGTCGAATGCCTTCGAATGCTTTGGTGGCGGCGCGGATTTGCTCCACCATGTTGGCTAATGCGGTGGAGCGCCCGCCCTGCACACCACCAATGAAGATTTCTGGTCCAGGTAAGACGGAAAAGCATACCGAAAAGATCCGCTCGTCCACGTTCTGCAGCGACAATCGCCATAGCCCCTCTTGAGGATGGTCCAAATTGAGATCCAGGATGAGGGTATAGCACTGAGGCAAATCGACACACAAGGGCGCCTGCAGCTGGGTCGGGAAGAAGCGTGGGAAGGCGCCTTGAACATAAGTGGATGTGAAGCGTAGGTCGTACGCAAAGGCCTCTGCACGGCATTGATTATTCAGGCGAGCATCCAAGAATCCAGAGGTCAGAGGGCGAAATAGAATCGGATGACGTTGGAGGGTCTTCCATACCCACGGGGAGCTACGCACCGCCGCATCGACGACGTCCTGATATCGTCGAATTCGGCTCATGGCCCACTTGAGTCGGAAGCGTCGCCCGACGTTCGAGAGGCGGGTCCTGTCGACCGCCAGGAGCGTCGCATAGCTCGGCCAAGGGGCGTCGAGCCCTAAGGGCGGAACATGCGGTCGGTTGACTCCGAACTCAGCCGTGGGGGTGGTGCCAAACATGGCGTGCGGCGGCAACCTAGGTGCTCCATTGCCGCTTGGAAACTGCAGCCGTCGCGCCAACCTGTGCGAGTAGGAGCAAGAGAGCTAAGGAGCTCATCGAGCCGCCGCCGCCGCTACCGGACGGGCTTTGGGATGCGGAACTGCTCAAGGGTTGGCTCATGACACTGGAGGCGGCCGTGGTCGAGGCGGCGCTGGATGGCGACGCGGAGGTTGGAGAGCTGCTTGAGCCCGCCGCCAATAACGCGAATCCATGACGCTCATTTTTGGCGTCCAGGTAAACACCCGTGATCGATCCGTCGGCATTAATGCTTACGGCGGACGTGGACGGCGGCGAGGCATTGCCGTTAGGTTCGTCAAGGACGGTTATCTGGCCGTCCACAGATCGTACAAAGGCGTGTTGCGCTCCCCCGGCATCGACGAAATACCCGACCACTACACCTTCGCTATTGATGCTGGTCGGAACCATTCCATTGGCCGCCCCCGGCACATCGAATTCCACAATCTTCCCATCGGGAGTGCGAACGAAACCTCGTAGAACCTCGCTGCCGGTGCGCGCCGTCCCTGTGATGACCCCGAGGTCGTTGGTGCTGCTGGGATTGGTGCCATTGGCGCCGTCCGGGGCATCAAACATGGCGATCACCCCATCGGATCCTCGGACAAAGCCGTGGCTTATGCCGTTAACATCACCGTAGGCCCCGGTGACAATACCTGCAGTATTGATATCGGCGGGATCTGTTCCGAAATGGGCGTCAGCGACATCAAAGCTCACGATATGACCATCTGTGGCACGCAGGAAGCCATGCGACGTTCCGTTGGCGTCGTTGTAGGAGCCGACTACCACGCCGACGGAATTGATGCTGATGGGAAAGGTCCCATTGCCGAGATGGGTACTCACCCCTGGGCAGTCGAATACGATTGTCGTGCCGTCGGCCGCCCGCACGAATCCATGGTAAACGTGCTGCGAATCGGAAAAATCAACGGTAATCACCCCGCCGATGACGGCCTCGATCGTAGGGGGATCGAAGAACGGGTCGATGACGAGATGGGAGAACGGCGCATTCCTCCGGTAAGTAGAATGGTCGCGCTGACCGAGCGTGGCCAAGGTGGTTCGGTTGCTGTCGTAATCGATCATCGGCAAGGTATTTGCGTCAGGCACATGGGCTGTAGACGAGCAACCCAGTAAAATCCTTCGCGGCCGCCGGAATATTTTTCTTTCCCTATATTTCCGCTGATTTCCCCAGTATCGTGGGTGCGTGCTCACGGATCTCGATCACTGGTTCACCGCGGAAATCCTTCCTCATGAGGGCGTGTTGGTCGGCTATTTGACTCGGGTCTGGCCGAATGCCAGCGAAGTGCCGGATCTCCGGCAGGACATTTACGTGCGTGTCTACGAAAGCGCTCGCCACAATCGCCCGACGGCTCCCAAGGCGTTCCTGTTCGCGACCGCGCGCAATTTGATGACCGATCGGGTGCGACATAGCCGTGTCGTGCCGATTGACTCGACCGCGGATGTCGACGGGTTGAACGTTCTTGTCGATCACGTGTCGCCCGAGCGGCAGTTAAATGCCCGACAAGAATTGCAGCGATTGGCAGCGGCATTGGACGCACTGTCCGACAAATGCCGCAACGTCGTGTGGCTGCGCCGGGTTGAGGGGCTATCGCAGCGCGAAACCGCCGCGCGGCTCGGATTGGACGAGGGAGCGGTTGAAAGCCAATTGGGGCGAGGCGTCCGGGCGTTGGCGCAGGCGGTCTTCGGTGTGAGCGAACGGTTCCAACCCGCACGTGGGAAAGCGGTATCTGAGCATGAATCCAAGCAACACTAGCGCCGATATTGAGGCGGCAGCGGCAGCGTGGTTCGCTCGGCGCGAGGGTGACTCATGGACTGCGGCCGACGAGCGGGCGCTGGAAGCATGGCTAAATGGGGCGACCGCGCATCGCATCGCGTATTTACGGCTGGTGGCTGCCTGGGAGCGTTCGGGTCGGCTCCAGGCGCTGGGCGCCGGGATTCCGGCAGGTGTAATTCCGCCGCGCGGCGCGTGGAGATTTCAGGCGGGCGACGCTACTAGCGAACCCTCAGTCGGGTCCTCAAAACCGGGGTGGCTCGGGCGGCGTGCGGCTGCCCTGGCGGCGGGCCTCGTCGCGGTAACGGTCGCGGTCAGCCTATGGCTGGTCTCCGTGAACCACCTTCCCGAATACAGCACTCAGGTTGGCGTGGTGGCGACCGTGCCATTGTCCGACGGCTCGACGGTCACGTTGAACACCAACAGCCAAATACACGTTCATCTCACGACGGCTCGACGCGTCATCCGGTTGGATCGGGGCGAAGCCTTCTTCGAAGTGAAGAAGGACCCCGCGCGGCCGTTTGTGGTTGAAAGCGGCGACAAACGCGTCACCGCCGTGGGCACGCAGTTCACGGTTCGTCGCGATCAAGACGATATCCGGGTGATGGTCACCGAGGGACGGGTGAAAATGTCCCGCGAGACGCTGCTGTCACATTCGGCCGCAACCGCCGTGGCGGCCGGCTCGGCAGCGCAGACGCGTGACGATACGGTCTTGGTGGAGCCGGAGAAGCCCGGGCAGGCCGAGGACTTATTGAGCTGGCGGAGCGGCTATGTGGTTTTTCATGACACGCCGCTCGCCGAGGCCATTGCCGAGTTCAACCGATACAACCCCCGCAGGATCGTGATTGCGGACCCGACGATTGCCACGCTGCGGATCGGTGGCCGCTTCCGCTTCGCGGATTCTGACGCGTTCCTGTGGCTCCTACAGAATGGATTCCCGATCCACGTCGCCGAGGATGGCGCGAGCGTCCGTTTGACAAGACGCTGAGTCAGAGACGAGACGGATATGAGCCAAGACAGGATGTTGGGCGTACGGCGCTGGTTCATGAGTGCCGTTTCGGTGACCTTGCTGTGGGTGGTGTGCAGCTACGTTCCGACCGAATCGGCCGAGGTGTCCCGCGCCGCGGACGCGGATCTGCACGACATCGATATTCCCCCGGGCTTGCTGGTGGACGCGCTCGAACAACTGGCGAAGCAATTCCGGTTGGAACTGGTATACGACGCGGATCAACTAAAGGGGCTCACGACGCCAGGCGTGGACGGCCGAATGACGACGTTGGCGGCCGTTCATCGGTTGGTCGAGGGTGACAGCCTGCGACTGATCGAGCATCCGGACGGCGCCATTCTAGTCACACCATCGCGACCGGAAGATCCCCCATCGATCAACGATGTCGAGCGATCAGCAATGTCTCCCACCGAGAGTTCTAATACCGTCCGGCATGACACCACATCGGATCCGGATTCTACGGGGCTGCGTGAGGCGGTGCTGAGGACCATCGTCGTCACCGGAACGCACATCCCGGGAGAGACGCCGGTCGGTTCCTCAATGATCATCCACACGCGCGAGGAAATACAGGAGTCCGGCAGCGCGACTCTGGAGCAATTCGGTCGCAAGATGACCGAAAACTATGCTGGCACCGACACCGTGGCGACGGTCAACACCAATGCGGGGCTGGGCAGCTTCGAACAGGGAGCGTCGAGCAACGTGTTCGGGGGCGCGGGCTTCAATCTGAAGGGCCTTGGCCCCGGCTCGACGCTCACGCTGCTAAACGGGCGTCGCCTCGCTGCGGGCGGGCTCGACGGTTCCATCGTCGATATTTCACAAATCCCCTTGAGTGCGGTCGATCACATCGAAGTATTGGATGACGGCGCCTCCGCCATTTATGGCTCAGATGCCGTGGCAGGGGTCGTCAATATCATCACGCGTCGTAACTTTGAGGGTGAGGAAACCGGGCTTCGCTATGGCCGGGCGACGCAGGGGGGCGCCGCGGAGGTTACCGCGTCTCAGGTGGCCGGCCGGTCTTGGAGCACAGGCAACCTGATGGTCGACTATGAATATGATGACCAAGGCGGCCTGGACGCGTCCCAACGGTCCTGGATTGGCTCGCAAGGCGGTCATTTCTCGTTGCTTCCGGAGAATCGGCGGCAGAGTGTCTTCGTCACTGGTCGTCAAGAGGTTGCCGATGGTCTGATGACCTCCGCCGACCTTCTCTACACGGACCGCCACTTCGAGAATTATGGTGTCCAGAATGGAATCAACTCCTCGGTGAACGGCCCCCAGTTTTCCGCCGGACACGTCACGCAATCGGCAGCCAGCGTGACGGTTGATCGTCATCTGTTCGAGCAGTGGAACGCCACCCTGACAGCCAATTACTCCAGCATTCGGCAGCTTGCGGACACTGTAACGGGCGGTGCAAACGGAGTGTTCGATGGCGTTTCCGGTTTCGACCGCGAGGAAGCGAACTCGGATGTGCGCGGCGTGGACATCCTATTGAGCGGTCCGGTCCCCGATCTAGGCGACGGGACCGTCAAGGAATCCTGGGGAGCCAGCGTTCGCTCCGAGGATTTTCAAAGTGTCACCAATATCGTCCAAAACTATACGGAGGTGTCGCAGAGCCGCACCGTGGCCAGCGGGTATGCGGAGGTGATCGCTCCGATCGTTTCCGATGGGCCGCGTGGATTGCGGCGCCTGGAGGTGTCCGGGGCTTTTCGCTTCGACCATTACCAGGGATTTGGCTCGACCCACAATCCGAAAATTGGTTGGCTGTGGGAGCCGCTGACGGGTCTGCGGTTGAAGGGCACGGCGAGCACGTCGTTCAAGTCGCCGCTGCTCTCGCAGTTGGGGGCCCCCGTCACTGCGTATACGGCCTTGTTTCCCTCCGGCGAACCTTCGCCCAGCAAGACGGATGCCTTGATCATCAATGGGGGAAATCCTGGTTTGCATGCCGAGAACGCTTCATCAGTCACTCTGGGATTCGAGTATCAACCGACGCCTCTTCCGGGTTTGACGCTCTCAACAAATGGATTTTGGTTGCGCTTCGATAATCGGATCCAGACCCAACTCATTCAGGCACAACCGATCCCATCGCAGCCGCAGCTGCAATTCATTACGCTCAACGCCAAACCCTATTATTTGCAGTACGTGCAAGCCTACTTTGCCGGCGGTAGATTCCAGGGCGACAACGCGGGGCTTGGGCCAGCCGGCGTGGACTTTATCGTGGACGATCAGCTCGCGAATACCGCGACCACGCGCGAGGCCGGGGTGAACATGTCGTCGCGTTATGGTTGGAGGACTGACTACGGCGACGTCGGGCTATGGATCGCCGGTCAATATTTGGTAACAGACCGCATCCGGACCATCGCGGCTGAACCAGAGTTCACCGTCGACAATACGCTGGGCGAGCCGCCGAAATTCAAGGGACGGTCGGGGTTCAATTGGACGAGGGGCGGGGCGACGGTCGATGTGTCGCTGAGCTATGTGAACGGCTATCAGAACACTCTTTTTAGCCCACCGCAAAGGATTGGCTCCTGGACGACTGCGGATGTCTATCTGGGATATTCGACGGGGACCAAGCAAGGTAAGCCGTGGAGCGATTGGCAGGTGGGTCTCAGCGTCCAGAATTTGATGGATCAAAGGCCGCCCTATTTGCAGATTCCCGCAGCGGATCTGCCGACCGGGCGTAGCGGGATTCCGTTCGACGGGACGAACGCCTCTCCGGTGGGACGGCTCATCGCAGTGCAAATTCAGAAGCGTTGGTAACGATCCAGTGCCGAGTTCCACGAAAAATCCTGTCGTAGCAAGTCGATATGCCTCGCCTGCTTTGACTTTCATGAGTTATGTCAGTGTGATAACCTTCAAAAGTGACAGCACCTCCCGACCCGAGCCTGGACACGCTTCTGGATCTCGACGGACAGGCACTCGTGGTCGATCCGGAAGGGGGTCACTGGGTCAGGTTCGTGGTGACGCGCGTGCCGGCGTCGCTGGAGAAGCCGCACGGACTCGATTATTCGCTGACGCTGCACGGACCTGACGGAGAGCGATTGGTAGGCTTTGATGACGCTCACCGTGTAGCCAGGCAGGAGTTCGGCGGACCCCAAGACCATCGACACAGCCTGAGTACGATCAAAGCCTACGAATACCGAGACGCGGCAAGTCTCCTGGCAGATTTCTGGAACGCAGTCGACTCCGTACTGCGAGAACGAGGTGTGATCACATGAAGACGCTCAAAGTAGGCATATCCACGTACGCAGAAATGAAGGCGCGCACGCTCGCGGTGGCGCGTGGCGAGCATCGTGTAGCCGACGAACCGCGTGTCTGGTTCACGTCGACCGAGTCCTTTGCCAAAGTTTTGTCTGCTGGCAATCGGGAGCTGCTTCGGATTATCAGCGAGGCAGCGCCGGGTTCGATCGAGGAATTGGCGCAGCTCACGGGGCGTGCGAAGTCGAATCTTTCCCGAACTCTGAAGACGATGGCAGGCTATGGACTTGTTCGCCTCGAACCTGGCGAGCACGGCCGAATTGCGCCAAAAGTCATTTATGATCGGGTGGAACTCGGCTTGGCGATCGCGGCGACACCCAAGCGCAATTGAAATCCGATCCATCGGTTACCGACGAGCGGCACACAGCGAGCGCTACAATCCCCGAGACACTGATTACCGTTCCCGGCTCAGCCGCGATTGCAGAAACACATATTCCTGATGCCAATCGAGATACCGGCGCTGTCCCTCGGCAACCGTGCCGACGTTCAATCGCGCACCGGTTCGCACCCCCATTCGTTCAAGCGATTTCCGGTCCGCCACGGGCGAAATCAGGAGCGCCCCGCTCCTCTCGAATCCTATGAAGCCTCGGTCGAATAGATGGTCGATGCTGGGTGTCAACAGGAGGCCGTTCTCTCCGTCGAGTCGCTCTTCGTTCGAGCTGTCCCGCCACGGTTTACAGTGACTCGCCCGAAGGTGCTCGGGGTTGCTGACGCCGGTGATTCGGCACTTTCGTTCGACGTTGGACACCCTCTGCCTGAAGATCCCTTGTCCCCGTCGGGCCTGGATGACGGCCTGCCGCTGGGTCTCCGGGATCGTGACGTCGCCCTCGATCGATTCCCGCAGGTGATCCTCTCAGGTGAACACGTCGCGCAGAGGCGTGTCGGCGGCGGTGTCCAGATCGTTCCAGGATTCGGCGACCCCCAGGGTTTGGCGTGCCTCGTATCCGATCAAAGCGCGCAAGGCCGCAAACATCACGACCGGAATTTCTGCGAGGTACACCGACTGGCTTCCGCGCCCGTCGGACAGCAGCGGCGAGTATTTCTTGGGCAGTCGGGGACCCAGTATCTTCATGTGCTCCGCCGGCCGAATTCGGTTTCCCAACTCCGTAAATTTGACCTCGACCTTCCGCCCGACCGCATCCCAATTCATGCCGGCCGAACCAAATTCGGGTGGCTTCGGGCATTCATAGCAGTGGGATCGGGCGATGCCGATGGCGGCGATCCGGGTGTCGGCGAACGATAGGATGATGTCGCCGGGAGCGACCTCTCGCATGGACTCATAGAATGGGTTGACCCCGCCATTGGACTTGCGTTTCGGGGACCACAGATAGCCGCCCGCCACCTCGTGCCGGTAGGTCTGATTCTGATTGACCCACCAATACCGCATTGGGAGTATCAGGGCCTCTTTGCGACGATTTTTCCGTCCTCGACGATGTAGATCGGCGTCCCGTGCATCCGAGCAATCTTACGTGCCGTCTTCGCCGCCATCCGGAGGCCGCACCGACGCCGGCGGCAAAACTTTCGGGACGTTTACGACGAGTGGAAGCTTTCATTTTTTGACGTCCAAGAACTGCGGAGACGCCTTCGTATTGGCGTACACGGCCCCGCTTTCCGCCATCGCGGTGGTGGCGCTCGTCGGCGGGATCCCCCTCACGCTGGACGCGGCGCCGCCGGTTCGGCTCGGCTGGTAGCGCGCATACCGGTTTCGATTCGCAAAATGTGCAGGAGAAGCGAACGGAAACGTTAGCAAGATAAAAGATAGGGAGTTACTCCCTATCGAAAGCAACGTCTGCACAATGGGTTATGGCGCCCCTTCGCGCGCCACGGGGAAAAAACGTGGTATCCCCCGACCCCGTGCTTTCTAGTGAATTCATTTACCTGCGCACTTCGCTGTCCGCTGGGCTACGCTGGAGCGCGCGAACCGATTCGTCCGCCGGCATCGCCGAAGATTGGACCGCATTGTTGGGCAATTGCCGCACGGGGAAAAAACAGAGGTCACGCCCGAAGATCGCGTTCCAAGCGCAGGAGAAGGCTATTGCCGGGCCCGTAGTTGCGTCGCGCCCAAACCCCCAGCGTTAGACGAATTCTCGTCGCCTACGCCGCCTGCATCCGTTCGTTCGCCGAGCCGCCCGTCGCGAGTTTGAGCTGGTCCAGATAATCCGCCCACGCCTGCATCATCTTGCGCCGCTCGACCAAGCGTTGCGCTCGATTGTAGGCGGCGCGGACCTGGTTGCGCTCGGCGTGGGCGAGCTGCAGCTCGATGAGGTCAGGGTGCCAGCCCTGTTCGTTGAGCAGTGTCGAGGCCATCGAGCGGAAGCCGTGGCCGGTCATCTCGTCGTGCGCGTAGCCCAAGCGCCGGAGCGCGGCGTTGACGGTGTTCTCGCTCATCGGTCGATGCACGTTGCCGAGGGCCGGGAAGACGTAGCTGCTGCGGCCGGAGATCGATTGGAGCTCGCGCAGGAGTTCGACGGGCTGGCGGCTCAAGGGAACGATGTGGACCTCGCGCATCTTCATGCGTTCGGCGGGGATGCGCCACTCGCTTTGGTCGAGGGCCAGCTCGGACCACGTCGCATGGCGCAGCTCACCCGGGCGGACGAAGGTCAGCGGCGCGAGTTTCAACGCGTAGCTCGTCACGAGACTGCCCCGGTAACCGTCGATGGCGCGCAGCAGTTCACCGACGCGGGCGGGATCGGTGACGGCGGCATGGTTCGTCGTCACCACGGGGGCCAGCGCACCGCGTAGGGCGGCGGTGATGTCGTGGGCGGCGGCCGGTGGCGATGGCGTACCGGAACACCTGGCCGCAGCGTTGCTTCGCTCGGTGGGCGGTCTCGTAGGTCCCCCGCACTTCGATCTTGCGCAGCACCGCCAGCAGGTCGGGCGCGGCGATCTTAGCGATCGGCCGCCTGCCGAGGCCAGGAAAGATCAGCGTCTCGAGCGTCCAAGTCGCCTTGGCGAACGTCGCCGGCGCGAGCTTGGGTTCTTGCAGCGCCAGCCACTCACGGGCGATGGCCTCGAAGGTGTTGCCCTGGGCGACCTTCTCGGCCTTGCGCTTGGTGCCCGGGTCGATGCCGGAGGCGAGCTGCTGCCGCGCCGCCTCGCGACGGTCGCGGGCGAGCTTCAGCGGGACGTCGGGATACACGCCGAACGAGAGCAGCTTCTCGCGACCGTCGATGCGGTACTTGAACCGCCAACCGCGGGCACCGTTGGGCTTGATGATAAGGAACAACCCGCGTCCATCGAACAGTTTGATCGCTTTGGACTCGGCCTTCGTCTGGCGGATGACGGTCTCGCTGAGCGGCATGGTCGGACCTCACGTGACGGTTGCGTGAACGAAATCGCGTCAGGTCGCGCGGCTCCGAATTTGGGGGTACCGGGGTATCGCGGAAGACCCGAGTACCCCAGAAGTACCCCCAGGAATGTCTGGCTGTCAATCGACGTCGAAAAACGCGCATCGACGGACGTGGAAAGTTTGAGCCTAGAAATCCAGGGATTTTCCGAGCGATCTAGACGTCGCTGGAAATTATCAGACTTCGTTGGACGGGGTGAATGGTGCCGCAAAGAGGATTCGAACCCCTGACCCACGCATTACGAACTCGCAGGTCTTTCTAGCGATGCCTATCAATCAATATCTTACGAACGCCAAACGCGATCTTCATCGGTAACACAAGTGGAAAATCTGCTTGTGCTGGTACAAAAGTGGCCACAGCATGCTAGCCATGTTTGAACAGATTTGAATTTTTATAACTTAGGGGGTCGCAGATCCAAATCCGGTTTTTAACCCCTCCTTTCTCGGACGATTGACTGCGCGACCTCTCGCTCGCGATGCTCAAAAGCATCGGCGAATTGCTCGAGTTCTGCTGCGCTCATTCCAAGCTCGCGGCCACGCACGCGCCAATTTGAAACGGTCCGTTCGACCTCTGCAAGTATTTCGACAGCAGCTTCCTTATCCAGCTTGAAATAGGCTGCAACCGCCATCAGCGCATCGATCGAAGCCGCTGGACCCGCCTCTTCGGAGATCCATGTTTTCAGTTCACGCTGACGATCGGGGAAGGGATTGATATCGAAAGCCGGCGATAGTCGCCATTGGTCCTTTGCGACATGAAGAAACCCATGATTGTGCAAGTGATCATCAACATTGTTAATAAGGATCGAGAAGGCAATTCGGCGCCAAAGCTCTTCGATATCGGCTTGTGCGTCTGCTCCATGCTGACGTATTGCGTCGACTATTTCGGTGTAGGTATGTTCTGTGGGTGCTCCAACGTCCACACCAAGCAGTGTTGCGGCGGAGACGTACATGAGTCTCCCCTTGGCAGTACGATCGAATCTACGAATCAGAGTGACGGGGATACCGTCGCTGTCGATGAGCCGTGCCTGCGAAGCATTGATCCCCGCCGCCTTTGCCAGTTGCATCGCCAAGACCTCGCCCTTGGTAACGGCCCGCTCATCCTCGATGCTCGGAAACTTGCCAATGCTGAGCGCGCCATCAGAGTCGATGACAGAGCATTTTGGTCGAAGCCCCCCCAGCGAAGTCCCTCGACCGCGAAGGTAAGCAAGGTCTTCTGCCGTTTCGGTGTTGGTCTCGACCGCCCGACTAGCAGTCATCATCATAGACAGCTCGATCAATGGCGGTGCGGTTCGCTGTCCTTCACCGGTCGCACGCTGGAAAACACCTTCCTCGTCTTGAAATCGAAGCGCCCCTACGCGATTGACATCATCGACCGCGAGAAGAAAGTCGATAGGGGTGAGCGGCTGGTGGTGGTCCTGCGCTTCTCCGACCGCCCGAGCTAATGCGCGGCGTTTGGCGTAATCACGAAGAATAACGCGACGCGCCCACCCATCCGGTTCGGTATCGGCTATGGCGCCATGAAATATCGATGCATCGCGGCCGGGTGGCTTGTGAAATTGTGCGCCTGTCACCAAAGGCAGGTCGGGCTCGAGTGCGAATCGATCCGAAGCGGCAAGCCACTGACGGTCGTATTCGAAAGCGGCACTTTGGCGTGCGCCTTGGCTGTCAAAGCGAAGCGTGCCAATGCGACGACCGGCGTCACCGAGAAACACGCCGATCGTGCGCTTCATAACGCTTGAGGTTCCTTAGGCGCACGGACGCGTTTCGGCAAGTGATCTGCGTCGAGCAAGAGGCCAGTGTCATCTCGGCCAGGATCGGCTAGAGCCGTGAGTGCATCGGATAGCCCCAGAACAAAAAGGGCCATGGCGTAGATTCCGAAGGAGACAGTCGGATCGCCTTTCTCGACTTTCAGGTAGGTATTTTTATGAACGCCAATTCGCTCGGCCATCATGCCAATGGTCAAGGAGCGCTTACGTCGCGCTACGGCAATGTCAGCGCCGAGCTTGGCAATGCCCTGTCGCAGGCGTAGCGGCAGGACTGATTTGTTTTTCGTCGCTTTCATAAGGTCTCATAAAATAGACCTAAAGCGGCTTAAAGTCTATTTTTAGATACCTTATAGAAAACGACATTCCGAAGTTTCTCTTTAACTCATTGATTCTATTATAAAATACGCATTATGCCCTGCAAACCAACAATCGCCGAACAAAGATTGGCACCACGAGGGCACCTAGCTAAAGCTCTCGTAACCTAGCTCGGTTAGGCGGAACTGCGTTGGAGCAAATTCGTCAAGTGTCAGCCACTCCAGTTCCGTGGCAAGCTCAAGACCAATCTTGATGTCGCCACTGTCGCCCTTGCGGGCGCGATACCGTTCCTTGAGCAGCTGATCGGGCAGCCTGTCCCCCGGCTTCAGCTTGAGTTCCTCTACCAGGATTTCCAGTATCCACTCGGCGATCTGCTGCTGCGTCATTTGGATAGGCATTCTCGCTCCTTGAGGGTTATCGCCTGACGATGTGTAGAATATAAGGGGGCAGGCCGGGTGTTGGAATCCCGGCTTTTCCTCACGGCCCGTGGTGGCATCGAGCGCTGTTGGACGGCGCTTGACCTTCTAAGTCCACGGGCCGTGAGTAGCCTTTAACCTTTTCAACTCCTGAAATCATTGAAAGCTTTGAGCAGGCGCATGGTGGACTCGTAGTCCAACTTGCCACCTTCATATCGAACCTCATACAGCCCCCGGAGATTCGACGGCAGCTTGGCGCCCTTCTCTACCAGCATGATGAACTTGCGCCCGTATAGCGCCATTGCGGCGCCAATCTCGATCAGAACATTTTGGTTCAGCATGAGGTGCTCTTTGCCGTCTGCATCGATCATCCGCTGCTCGGCGCCCACATGGATCACTGCAGCGCTGCAACCGCGCATCTCATCCATCACCTTGTCCGGCAGTAGCTTCGACACCGTCTCTGACTCGATGGCGATCACTGGCGTGAATCCGCCGAAGGTCAGCAGTTCCTTAAGCTGAGTAACGATGTCCTGATTTTTCCCGTGCGTGATGAACACCCGGCTGGTGTGCTTCAGTGGCGTCACGGCGGGCGCTGTTGCAGTCATGGGTGATGGTGCTGGCGCCTTAGCAGTCGAGGAGGTAGACGCCTCATCCAGCGGCCCTGCGCCTTCTCCTGAATCTTCACTCGCAGCTGCCTCCACAGTGGAATCGAGATCCACATACAGTTGGCCCTTCACCTGACGGAGAAATCCAACCGCTTCGGCGCCCTCCATCACCAGCTTGTAGACCTCAGCAGTTTTGTCCTGTGGGACTCCAATCTCTTCAAGGACGTTGCGCGCGATGTGTTCGGGAGGGACCTTTGCCTCGTTATACCGAGTGAGAAACTCGCGGAGTACACGCGGGCGCAGTATGGCTTCGCGCTTGGCAGCAAGGTCGTCCCCTTCACTTGTCGGCGCGACGATCCGGCGACCAAGTGCAGTCAGTCCAATAGTGTCCGCGTTGTAGCCGCCATCGGTGAGCCCGTACGCGATAGCGGCACCACACAACATCCTGAACCTCGACGATCCCGGCGACATATCCATTGCCTGCGCGAGTCGAAGCGGTTTCGCCGGGGTGCGCGCGAAGTTCGCATCAAGTGCCTCAGGGACCCTCAGTGCGTTCGTGAGTGAGAACCCAGGAACATCCGTCTGACTCACATAAGAGCGGCCTGCACCAGACTCCTCTCGGACATTCTCATTGCGTTTGGGCTTTTCCTTTTTCGATGCCATGACTACCTTCCTGGAGAAACTGGCATTGACTTTACAATATGGCGTCTATTAAGTCCATGTAATGTGAAATATTGATCCTAGAAATGCCGGGATATGCGGATATATGCCGGAAAGTTCCTCTATTTTTGACTGGCCAAAAACGTATATTTTGGCTTCTTTGTGTGTAGACACGGTCAACACTGTTCGCGCGGCTATTGATGGGTGCCAGCGAATCAAGCCAGGAGAAATCCAAGCGCAATGAGAATGTCCGAGAGGAGTCTGGTGCAGTCCGCCCTGGTTTGAGTCAGGAGGATGTCCACCGTTTTGGTGGAAATTTTCGAGGGTTAGGCGTAGAACGCGTGCCCGACTTCCACTTTACGCGCGTGCGATGCCCGCGACCACGGCGCCGCGCGTCACCTGCTAGCGCCCTTCGACGGAGGGTGACCGGTCGCAGGGAGGGTCTCCCTCAGTTGAGCGGCGCGCCCATCGAGCGCCGACCGGGGAACTACAGCCCGAATACTTAAATTTGCGCGTCGTTCGCACAGTGGCCGCAAAGATGAGAGTCCGCGCAAGGTTGGACTCAGCCCCTGCCCGGTACACTTCCTCGCTCAAATCGAACAGGAAGTGACAGCGAACGTGCAAATGGAATCCTTAGATGTGATTGCCAAGACCGGCTTTGGCTACGTCGAGCGTGTGCGCCTGAAAGATGGATCAATCGCCGCGCGTAAAGTTCTTCAGCCAAGTGACACCATATTGCGCGGCGTGAATCTACCGGACCTACGGAAGCGATTTGCACGTGAAGTACGGGTGCAGCGCGCACTTCCCGACCAATTTGTGGTACCAATCCTTTTCGCGGACTTAGATGCAGACCCGCCATCGTTTGTAATGCCCCTCGCCGAGGCCACGTTTGAACATCAAATGTCGAGCCTCAAGGGCAATCCACCGGAGTTGCTGGCCGCATTTGGGCAAGTATTAGACGCTCTCGGAGCGCTGCATGCACTCGGCTACGCCCACCGAGACCTGCAGCCCTCCAATATTCTTTTGCATGAAGGGCGATGGAAGCTTGCGGATTTAGGTTTAGTGTTACCTATCGAAGCCAACACCACGAAGTTGACTGTTTCAAACCAGGCTTGGGGCACTCCGGCATACGGCGCACCCGAGCAATTCGTTGACTTCAAGAGAGCGGGATGCCCGGCAGACATCTTCGCTTTCGGCTGCATCCTGCACGACTGCTTCGGAAATTCGACGCGCGCACCTTGCCAGCGTCTCAGCGCTCCCGGAAAGATAGCCTGCGTAATCGAGAAGAGCACCGAGCTTGACCCGAAAAAGCGATTTAAATCAGTGGATCGTTTGCGAGCTGCACTTTTTGAGGTACTTGCAACCCCGCCAGAGATTCCTGTTGAGACGGAAGCGACGCTCGCCGCTGCTCATTGGGCTGCGAAATTAGAGAACATCGACGCTATGCAGGTGCCTGAGTTCGCCGACATGGCGCGGTTTGTTCGTGGTGTCGAGCACCCCGCATTTGCCGGTCTCCTTTTCTCGGCGCTGACCGAGGAACGCATCGTAAGGCTCAAAGAGCGCGACCCGGATTCTTGGGTCGATATCGCGAATCAGTACTGCGAGTGGGCAAAGTCTCCGAACTTCGACTTCAACTACTGTGACGTGCTGGCTCTGCGTCTGCGGATAATTTACGACCATGGCACTGTGGGGATCAAGGCCAATGCCGTGCTCGCGACGGCAATCCTTGCGGAACAGCACAACCGATGGTTCGTGATGAATCGTCTCTTCGACGTGTGCGGACCCGACATGGACAGCAACGTCGCGCAGCGTGTGGCCATTGAGATTCGCGCTTGCGAGTTTGAGAACGAATTCCGTCGATGTGCAGCGGTGATTAGTCGGTCCGTCGGTGACTACCATCCCGTCATTTGCGCCGTGTTGCCACCGCTGCCACCCCCGGCGCCCGTGCCGGTGCCGGTGCCGGTGCCGCCGAATGCTCCACCAGCAAAAGACGACATCTTCTCATTTTGACTCGTCCGGCGCGGTCGCCTAAAGCTCAACTTGAGTGTGCCGACGAGCGGGCACAAGGCGGTTAAACCTCACCATTTACAGGGAGGGAGGTTCGATAGGCCGCAATGTAGTCAATGCAACAGACTAGCCACGGTCGAGATCGAAGGGCACCCGCCGTGCCTCGAACACCACGCTCGCACAAGCCATCGAGCAGCGTAGATTGGAAGCGCTGGACCGTCGCTCTGATCGCATACTCGAACAGATGGAGATCATCGCTGGTGTGCAGCTTCCAAGGCGTCCACATCCGCCGAGCCCTGCGCCTGTTTACTTTCAGCGCGAGTTTGGCCGCTTACGCGGCGTTGTTCATCGAGGAACGGTGATAGTGACCAGTCATGGCCGCGACGACGTGGTGCTGCAATCCACTCCGAATTGATCTGCTATGCGGAGACGCCGATTTGCTGATAGTGATGGCAGACGTCATGGCTTTAACGAAGCTCAATTTCAACGCGTGCATCTATGGTGACGGACTGCCTGTTACTCTTCGTTTTGCAAGCGCCGTTGGAGAGATTTTGACGGCGGGGCCAACGCCGGAAAACCAGCTGCCCTTGCCGTTCAAACATTACATTTAGAGGCCAGGTCCTTTCTATCTTGCTGACGGGCCTTGAGAGCGGCGATTGCTGGATCAGAGAGCGGAAATCCCTCACCGACCCGCGCATTGTGTCGGACAAGAGTGGCCACAGCGAAATCACGTGCGATAACACCAGCGTCACGTATGTGTTTGCCTTTAATGATTTTTATGGTGCCGTAAAAGGGTTCGCAGTCCCCGACCCACGCATTGTGCGGGTACAAAAGTGGCTACAGCGAAATCAGGTGCGAGAACGCACGAGTCACGTATACGTTTGATTTTCTTATTTTTTTTGGTGCCGCAAAGAGGATTCGAACCCCTGACCCACGCATTACGAATATCTTTCTCGCCGATTCGGGGCCCCGCTCAGGGCGGCAGAAATGGATTCGCCACCCGCAGTTGGCCGTCGATGATCTGCCCGTCCTGCAGGTCCTCCGAGTACAGCACTTCCGAACCCACCATCAATGCTGACGAAACGATCATCGAGTCGTACAACGAAAATCCGTAGCGCTCGTTGACGGTAAGGCCCCGATCGTGAGTCGCGACGGTCAGTGCCTCGACGGTGCAAACAGCGCGCACCGTTTCCAGGATTTCTCTGATGTCTCCGAGTTTCATCCGAAGTTTGCGCAGAGCGACGGCTGCGAATTCGTTCAGGACTTGAACGCTGATCGTTCCCCTTTCTGCAATTAGTTGCTCGACCCGGTCGGCCTTACGGGAGTCCCCCGATAGCAAATACAAGAGAACACTCGTGTCGAAAAAGCGCTCACCGTCGCTCATTGGCATCGAGTCGATCGAACTTGAAAGTTTCCGGGAGGGTTCCGCGAAATTTTCGCAAGCGCGCCAGCAACTCGCGAGCGCCGGGAGCCTTGGTTACATCGAATGACCGTTTGCCTGCCACTTGAATTTCGATCTGATCGCCCTCCTTCAACCCGAGGGCGTCCACTACCGAAGCGGGAAGCCGGACGGCGAGGCTGTTGCCCCATTTTGAAACTTGCATGGCACCGTACTCATAGATATACACGGAGCTAAAGTATATCCACTCATGTCGGTCGAAGCAAACCCCTTCGCCATCGACATCAGCGCGCTCATTGAATGATTGCGTTACTCAGCATGCACAGAGTGCAGTGACTTATCTGCGCGGATCCACATCGAGAACAGGTGCACTTATCGTGCACTTACGGCTATCCGGAGAAAGCCAGGCGATCGCTGAAATGCCTCAAAAAATGGTGCGCGGTGAGCGAGATCAGCTCCTGCCGAGCGCTGCCCAGTTGGCCGCGCGAACACGACGCGGACCGGCTCCTGCACGCGCAGGTTCGGGTCGAGTCCGAGTCCAATCTTTCGATGCCAGCTATAACCGATTGGAACGCGAATGCGCAGATCACCGCGCAAGGCTTTGCCGTGCTTGGCGTCGAGCATGCGGGCTCGGATCACACCGAGCTCAAACTCATTCAGCATTGCGTGACAAAAACGGCCCAGAACGCGATTCTACTCGTTTTGCCAATTTCTGGCGGCGAGAGGCTAAGTAGCGGAATTTACAAATGAAATTCGACGTTCGTGCGAGACATCCACCATGGGAAAAATGACAGCAATAGAGGTATTCCACATCGGGCGCAGACCCATATCATTCCAATATGGGACACATCGAACTAAGCATTGGTCCCGACGACTCCTCGGCGCCATAGTAGCTCAGGATCGTTCAGCGAAAGATTACCTTGCACGAGCGGCCCCTACGTTTCGGGAGACGATCAGGCAGATGGGCGAATCTCGGCGCTGCCCAGGATAAGAAGAGCTTCTGGCGAATGTACCGATCGTTGGAAGTAGAACAGGAGTTTTCGTGGACGGGGGGGGATTCGCGCTGAAGAGCACGTTCACCGGTGGCGGTTTCCGTCACATGACAGTGTTCGCCCCGGCGGGCACATTGAATTTGGCGTTAATGGCCGGTCCGGCTCATGCGCAAACGAGCGCGACGCGGGCTTCGCCGCGCAACCACCACACGCTAACGGCCTACGTTCGTAACGAGGAGGACAGTCGCTACATAACGTCCATCCCGGCAACGTCGCCGCCGGTCACACCTGAGACAGGGCAGCAATGACCGGCGCACCTTCTACGGCTTCATTGCCGCAGTTTATTTCCAGTCGCCGAAGTGGTGATTGTTCGAACGAGCGAAGAGTCGTCTCTCCTTATTTGCCATTCCACCTCATGAGGAAATCGAGTATGCACAAGCGCGCAGTACGCCCAGAGCGGTTTGTATGGTCGATGCTGGCCATGGCGATAACCGCGCCGGTCTGGGCCCATCATTCCGCTGCCGGGTATGATTTGTCTAAGACCCTTTCCGCACAGGCGACCCTTAAGGAATTCCGTTGGAGCGCGCCGCATTCAGCGGCGGTGTTCACGATCAAGGGTCCGGATGGCAAGCCCGAAGACATGACGGTGGCCAGCGGCAGTCCGGCGATGTTCGTCAAGCAAGGCTTCATGCCAAAGGATTTCCAGATTGGCGACAAAATGGAAATCAGCTGGCACCCCGCGTTGAGCGGCCATCTCGGCGGCATGTTGGCAAGCGTGAAGTTTCCGAATGGACGCGTGTTCAAGGATGTCGAATTCGCACCCGGCCTCACACCCAGCGATGTCCTCAAACAAGCCGAGACAGCCAAGTAGTCACCAGGAGCCAAAGCGAATGAAAATCACGAGGGCTGCGCGAAGCCCGAGTTCGATCGGCTGGGCTTTGTGCCTGGCAATGGCTGCCGCCGTGCTGCCGGCGCGCGCGCCGGCAGCCGATTCAGTCAATCTGGAAGGTACGTGGAAGATCAGCGCTCCACAGTTAGCCTTCAGGCCGGAAGGCGGATCGATTCCGTTCACGGATATCGGCCGCAAGCGCTACGCGCAGAACAAAGACAACCTCGCCAAGCGCGCTTACGAAGAATACGACTATGCCACGGCGCGTTGCGCATCGCCGGGACTGCCCCGGTTGATGCTCACTCCGGAGCGTTTCCGCATCTGGCAGCGACCAGGATGGATCGGCTTTCAGTTCGAGTGGAATCGCTTGGCGCGGGAAGTGGACATGGGCAGCCTGATTCAGCCGCAGCGCAGAGTCGCGGCTGATTCCCTCTTCGGCGCGGACGACGCGATCGTCGGCAGGGCCGTGCCCATCTCCAAGGGGCACTGGGAGGGCGATACTCTGGTGGTAGCGACGGAGGGTTTCCAGAACAACACGCTGATCGACAATCTCGTGCCGCACGGCTATGACCTCAAGACGACCGAGCGCATCCGACTCAAAGGCGCGAATACACTCGAGGATCGCATCACCATCGAGGATCCGAGGTACTTCACGCGACCTTGGCGGACGGTCGTGACCTATCAGCGCCAACCGGATGACCCATTTCCGGAGAACGTCTGCCTCGTTACGCGCACCGCCGAGGGCGCTGCTGTGAAGCCTTAACTCCTCCAACGCACAACCAGAAGGCACTGAGCCATGAATTCGGAAATCAAGAGCATCTGGACGAGTGCCGCTGTCCTCGCGCTCATCGTCTACGCGGGCGCGGCGTTTGCGCAGCCGCCCGGCGGCCCTCCTCCCGGCACGGCGGGACCGTCTGCCAATGGAGGCCTGCCACCCGGTGGCCCAGCGGGCGGACCCTTTGGACCGCCGGGTGGCGGTCCTCCTGGCGCAGGCGGCCCCCCTAGCGCAGAAGCTGCAGCCAGTCTGCTTGCCATACCGCCGCTGCCTGCCGATGCGCCGCAGCCTTCACCCGATCCGCGCAATTTCGATGGTACGTGGTACCACGAAGCGTTGCTGCAGTTTCAGATCACGACCGACATGTTCGGCAACAAAGCGCCATTCACCGACGCCGGTCTCAAGGTGCAGCAGCGTCGTGTCAAATCGCTCAAGACCGGCACACCGTTCATCAACGCGTCGGCGCTTTGCATTCCGATGGGCCAGCCGTGGCAGATGGATTTGAACATGCCGTTCCACATCTTCCAGTCGAAGGACAGATTGGATTTCGCGTTTGAGGAGTATCACGGACTCATGCAGGTCATCATGGATCCGGCAAAGGCGCTGCCGGCGGCCTACATGGGCAGCTCTGTCGGACACTGGGACGGCGATACGCTGGTGGTGGAGACGACCGGCTTCAAGGACGGGCTCTGGCTTGATGTCGACGGTACGCCGACCTCCAAGAATGCGAAGCTCACGATGCGTATCCGCAAGGTGAAGAGCGACCACTGGTTCCTGGAGGTCGAATTCACGCTCGACGATCCGACGTACTACACACACCCGTGGTCGTGGATGCGCGACTATTCATGGCGTCCGGACATGACGCTATTCCACGAGTACAATTGCGAGCTGCAGACCGGCGCGAAGGATGGGGTCGATCCGAGCCTGGTGCCCGAGCCGCAGGACTGACGAGACCTCAAAACAGGGCGTCCACGGCGGAGACTGTTCGGTGCGCAAGAAGGGAGCTTCTGGCGAAAACACTATTCGTAGAAATAGTTGATTAGAATTCTTCAAGGGGGGATGAGTGATGAAAAACAGGTATACCGGTGGCGGTTTCCGTCACTTGACTGCGATGGCTGTGGCCGGCTCGTTGAATTTGGCGGTGATGACCGGTCCGGCTCATGCGGAACCGGCCGCTGCGAGCGCGGCGGCAACTCAAGGGCAATCAGATGCACTCGTAGAAATCATTGTCACGGCCGAGCGCCGCGTCAGCGATGTGCAGAAGACGGCTCTCTCGATGAGCGTACGCGAGGGTGCGGACTTGCAAAGTCAAGGCCGTTTCTTGCTCGGGCAGATTCTCGAAGACATTCCGGGCGTGTCGGGCGGAGCCGCGAGCAATACGGGCGCTTCATTCGGGAGTGGAACGGATAACATCGGCTCCGGGATTACGATCCGCGGCGTTCCGTCGAATTCTGGCGCCGGCGGAAGTGTCACCTCCGTTGCGGCGTCGGCAGCGGTGTATGTCGACGGGGTATACGAAGGAGTGGGCGGAGGCTACGACATCGACCGCGTCGAGGTTCTGCGCGGTCCGCAGGGAACGCTCTACGGGCGCAGCGCCACCTCGGGTCTCGTGGCCATTCACACGGCCAATCCCGACCTGAGCCGCCTTGGAGGCAATGCGGCGGTGGAATTCGGCAACTATGATTTGCAGCACTACACGGCCGCGGTGAACGTCCCTCTCGTTGATGATGTCTTGGGAATCCGCGTCGCCGGCAACCGCTACGAGCACAACGGGTATGACTCAGCAGTCGGTGGGCAAGTGACGACCACCGACGGCAAAGTGAAGCTGCTTTACAAGCCCAACGAGCAGCTGTCGATTCTGCTTGGCGCCGCATTGCAGAATAACGACACGCATACCGGAGGCGTAACCATCACTCAGACTGCGCCGAACGTCTACTGCTTCGACAATAAAACATTTTGTTCACCGGTTCCACCGGGGACACCGTTTTCACCGGGGACCCCGGCTTCACCGGGCGGCAACGACTATCGCCAATACTGGGCGGAGCTCAATTGGGACCTGGGTAATGCGACACTGACCTATCAACCCGCTTATCGCACCTGGACGTCGCACGCGCTGGCGAGCGCCCGCAGCACCTTCCTCAACTTCGACCAGACGATCGATACGCCCCATGACACTTTCCAGACGCATGAGCTGCGCCTGGCATCCAATCCCGGGTCCAAGCTCACCTGGCAGGTGGGAGCGTTCTACTACAACAACAATCTGTCCAACAGCGACCTGAACAAAAACTATCCGAGCGGCATGGTGCTGTTCGACTCGGTGACGCGGGAGAAGGCCACGCAGACTTACAGCGCATTCTCCGAGGCCACGTACCCTGTCGCGGACTCCTGGCGTTTGACCGGAGGCGTGCGCTATGACCACACCCGGGTCGGGGTCGATCAGGACTACACCTCGATCACCGGAGTCACGCAGTCGTTGAACGGCGAAGCCGGCGTTCGGCGCTTCAGCAATCTCACCTACAAAGCCCGGCTCGAGCACGACGTGACGGCGCAGAACATGCTCTATGCCTCGGTCACGACGGGGGTTTCACCGGGAGACGTAACCGCCTCGACGGGCGTCACCGGTAATCCTGTCGTGCTCGAGTTGAAGGCTGAGACACTGACGTCCTACGAGATCGGATCCAAGAATCGCTTTCTGAACGACACTCTGCAGGTCAACGGCGCGATCTATTACGCCAAATATGACGGCTTCCAGACGGCCGGCGTCAACATCACACCGCAGAATCCGTTTGCTCCGACGTTCGCCACGATCGCCTCTCCGGTGGAGGTTGACGGCGCTGAGCTGGAAGTGCTCTACCAGTTCACGTCTCACGATCGCGTCGGCGTCAATCTCGGCTACACGAACTCCTACTACGTCGACAAAAACGGCACCGAGATCTACACGGACCCCGTCGCGGGACCTATCACGTTCGGACGCTTCTACGCGCGCGACAAAATCCCCGGGGTCGCTCCATTCACGGCCGATGTCTCCTACGACCACACCGTACCGCTGCCGGGCAGCTCGACGCTCACGCTGCACGGCGATGCCCGCTGGCACTCGCCGTACGATTTCGGATCAATCACATCGTTGCAGCTGAATCCGCCCGGCGGTGGTCCATCGTATTTTCCGTACATCCGGACCGAGAGTGCATGGATCGGTGATCTTAACGCGACCTGGGCCTCGGTCGGCGGAAAGTTTTCAGTGACTGGCTACGTGCGTAATGTCTCGAACATTCGCTACAAGACCCCCGGCCCCGGCCTCGCCGGCGAGCCCCCGGGGCCGGTCACGTCGACGGTGACGCTCTCCGATCCGCGAACGTATGGCGTTGTTCTAAGTACTCGCTTTTGAGCGACACAGGGGTTCGCCGTTACGGGTCCTGGAGCGCGTGGCTGTCGCGGTCGCCACCCTGCTGCGCGCAACTTTGGAGCCGAACGCCGCAGATGTCGCATTACATTGGTAAATTCCGATACTTAGCCTCTCGCCGCCAGAAATTGGCAAAACGAGTAAAAACGCGTTCCGGACCGTTTTTGTCACGCAATGCTGTCAGTAATTGAAACTGGTGGGGCGAGTAGTGTTGCGCAAAAATTTCGCAAGCGTGCCAGCAACTCGCGTGCGCCGGGTGCCTTGGTCACGTCGAATGATCGTTTGCCCGCCACTTGGATTTCGATCTGATCGCCTTCCTTCAATCCGAGCGCATCCACCACTGCCGCGGGAAGTCGGACCGCGAGGCTATTGCCCTACTTTGAAACCTGCATGGCATCGCCCATGGATAAATAGTGCGTTCAGGTATATCCACCCATACCCGGCGACCCAATGCCAAACGCTGCGACATCAGCGGCCGCTAATGGGAGCCTCGGGCGAGCACCTTCATCAATCGGTAAGTGAACTCGACGTCCTGTTCAAAGGCCTGTACTCCGATCCGCTCGTCCCGTCTATGTGCGCGACCGTCGTCCAAGTCATCGAACGTGGCGTCGATCCCGTAACTGGGCATGCCCAACGCTCGCGTGTAGCGGCTGTCGCTCGCGCCCGGGGACATCTCCGGCAGGACGATGACGTGGGGCCAGAGGCCGTGTACCACGCTCTCGACCTCGCGCAATAGAAACGGGGCCAGAGGTGATTCCGGACTGGGGGTCGCAGGCGTGATCGTGCTGAATTTGACGAGTGGGTCGGCCAGCACGGCCTGCAGCTCTGCTTGAACCGAGTCCGCCGACTCTCCCGGGATGACTCGACACTGCAAGGTGGCTCGGGCGCGCTGCGGCAGGGCGTTCTCGGCGTGGCCTCCTTCGATCTGCGTTGCCGTGCAGGTGGTGCGCAGCATGATGTTCGTCTCGACGACGGCTGACAAGCGCTCCACGGCTGCCGGATCAGCGCCCCCCTTCCCACCGCGCGCATGTCTGCCTGCGTCTTCCCACTTTCCAGTTCGGCGCGGCGCTCAAAGTACTGCTTGGTCGTCTCGGTCAAATGAACCGGAAAGCGATACTGCGAAAGGCGCGTTAGCGCCGTGGCCAGCCGGTAGATCGGATTGTCCGCCGTCGGGATTGATCACGATCTGCGCATCGATGAGATCTCGATGCGTTGCCAGCAGCCAGCTGACTCCATTGGCGTCGTCCCCCGCCTCTTCGTCAGCAGTGAGCGCCACGATCAAGTCGCGCTCCGGCTGGAATCCCTCGCGTTTCAGACGCATCAGGGCGACCGCCATGGCTACGTCCTGGCCCTTCATGTCGATGACCCCACGGCCGTACAGCCAGCCGTCATGCTCCGTCAACTTGAACGGATCGTAATTCCAGTCCTCCCGCTTGGCCTCGACGACGTCGAGATGACCGATATACAGAACCGGACGACGCTGCCCGCGACCGCGGAGGCGCACGACGAGATTGCCCTTGGTCGGATGATCGGCCGGCGCCAGGAACGCGACATCCTGCGCCGTAAAGCCAGCAGCGAGAAAGTGCTCGGCCAGGGCCTTGGCCGCTTCGGTGGAGCCGTGCGCGTGCGTGCTGTTGATCTCCACCAGCTCCCGCAGCAATTCAGTGGCTGGCGGCGGCGCCGTCGCGCCGGTGGCGTACGTGGTGTGGGCCGCGGCCAGACACATCAGTCCCATTAGCACGGTGAAGTAGCATCGATGCATGGCATGACCTCAGGGTAAATAGTCGTTCTTGGAACCCGCGCTCTTAGGCGCGCCCGAGTGTCGGCACGCTAGTCTGACAAACCTGGCGCCTACGGCTTCTTCGCGACGACCTTGCCGTTTTGCCAAACGTACAGCGGCGTGCCATACATGCGCGCGACTTTCTGCGCGTCCTTGGCGGCGCGACGTAAGGCGCGACCAACACCCGTCGCAAAGTGTTCAGGTTTCTTGGTTGACCCTTTCGCTTTCATGGTCCTCGCTCCAATAGTCGCGGCGTACGATCTGAATTCTCGTACACTGCCCAGGAATCCGCCAGGGGACGATATACGAGTTCGAAGTTTTCCCAGCCCCGTTTGAAGCGCCGGACCACATCCGATCTCCCTCAAAACGAGGCGGCCCGCGGCGATTGCAGTGAGATCGGGTTGAAGCGGTGACAAACCGCTGGCGATCAAATCCGCATTGACGAAGTGAACCACTCGCGCATCGTCGGGAAGATATTGGCAGGCAAAGTTGTCTTGCCGGCGCCGTTTGGGCCAGCTATTACGATGCAACGAGGCTGCCGTTTACGTCTTGCCATACAAGCAAATTGATCACCGCCCTGTGAGGGCAATGTCAGGGACGAAAACCTCGTTCGCGCGCGGGCGCACCGGAAGGGTCCGGCAGCCGGTACGTCGGGGATTTGGCATCATTCACGGAGACTCAAGCGGCTGTGACCGGTCGATGTTACCCCGAATGCGGGTGGGGGTTGGGGGGACGGCTCCACTTCCGAATGCTGGAGCCGCCACTGCCGAGATTACAAGAGGAAGTTCGGCCAGCTGGTCAGGCGTCGAATGGATTCTGCTGTCGAAATGACGGTGCACTTACCATGCACTTACGGGGGACAACGCCAGGCTTCAGTTTCGCTCAAATGCCTTAAAAAATGGTGCCGCAAAGAGGATTCGAACCCCTGACCCACGCATTACGAATGCGTTGCTCTACCAACTGAGCTATTGCGGCGCACTACCCGAAGGGGCCGGCATTCTAACCCGCTGAGCCATCGGACGAAAGGCTGCCGACCCGCTTTGTGACGTCCCGCAGCGTCTTCGGCAGGGCAAAGATCACGTGTTCCTCCCGGCCTTTCAATTCATCCACCACCGCCCCGCCCCACTCCTTCAGCTGCGCAATCACGCCCTGGACCAGGATTTCGGGCGCGGATGCGCCGGCAGTCACCCCCACCGTCTTCGCCCCGTCGAACCACTCGCGGTGCAGGAATTCCGGCCCATCCACCAGAAATCCAGGAATCCCGACCTTGTCGGCCATTTCACGCAGCCGGTTCGAGTTGGAGCTCGATTTCGAGCCCACCACCACCAGCACGTCGCAGTGGCCAATGAGATCTTTGACAGCGTCCTGGCGATTCTGCGTGGCGTAGCAGATATCCTCTTTGACGGGTGCCTTGAGCCCCGGGAAGCGAGTGCGCAGCGCCTCGACGATCGAAGCCGTATCGTCCACCGACAGGGTCGTCTGAGTCACAAAGGCCAGGTGTGCTGGATTGCGCACGACCACCCGCTGCACGTCCTCGACGGTCTCGACTAGGTAAATGCTGCCGCCGAAGGAGGTATCGAACTGCCCGATGGTGCCCTCCACCTCCGGGTGCCCCTCGTGGCCGATCAGGAACACTTCGCGGGCCTCGCGCGCATAGCGGGTGACTTCCATGTGGACCTTGGTCACCAGCGGACACGTGGCGTCGAATACGTTCAGGGAGCGGCGCTTCGCCTCCATCTGCACCACCCGCGACACGCCGTGGGCGCTGAATATGACGGTCGCGCCGTCGGGGACCTCGACCAGTTCCTCGACGAACACCGCACCGATGGTGCGCAGTCGATCGACCACGTACTTGTTGTGGACCACTTCATGGCGCACGTAGATCGGGGCGCCGAACAGGTCGATCGCCCGCTCGACGATGTCGATGGCGCGATCCACGCCGGCGCAGAATCCACGAGGATTGGCCAAGAGAATATGCATCAGGTTTTCCGCCTTGAATCGAACAGTGCATCCAGCAACAGACACGCGGCGCCCACGGTGATCGCGGAATCCGCCACATTGAACGCCGGAAAGTACGCACGATCCCAATGGAAGTGAATGAAATCGACCACAAACCCCAGGCGGAT